>DATCXL010000234.1:0-10538 GCA_036565825.1 Mycobacteriales bacterium | reverse complement strand
GCTACCCGGTATGCACACGCACGGCGCCAGGTACGCGGCCGGTGCGGTGGCCGCCGGTGCGGTGGCCGTGCTCACCGACCCGGCCGGACGGGCGCTGGCCGAGGCCACCGGCGTGCCGGTGCTGGTGGTGGACCAGCCGCGGTCGATGCTGGGCCGGGTTGCCGCCTGGACCTACGACGACCCGACCGGCCAGGTGACGTTGCTTGGTGTGACCGGGACGAACGGCAAGACCACCACCGCGTACCTGATCGAGGCTGGACTGAGGGCCGCCGGGCTGTTGACCGGTCTGGTGGGGACCATCGAGACCCGGGTCGCCGGCCATGTGGTGCCCAGCGTGCGCACCACACCCGAGGCGACCGATCTTCAGGCGACCTTCGCGGTGATGCGGGAACGGGGCGTGACGGCGGCCGCCATGGAGGTCTCCAGCCATGCCCTGGCCCTCGGCCGGGTCGACGCGGTCCGGTTCGAAACCGGGGTGTTCACCAACCTGTCCCGGGACCACCTGGACTTTCACCCCAGCATGGAGGAGTACTTCACGGCCAAGGCGAGCCTGTTCGACGGGCGGTGCGGGTACGAGGTGGTCAACAGCGACGACCAGTGGGGTCGCCGGCTGATCGGGCCGGCCACAGTGACGGTGTCCGCTGACGGTGATCCCGAGGCCACCTGGCGGGCCGTGGACGTCACCGACGAGGGTGGCAGGCCGAGTTTCCGCGCGGTTGGACCTGGCGGAGTCGATCTGCCGGTCAGCCTTCGGATGCCGGGTGGTTTCAACGTGGCCAACGCGCTGCTGGCGCTGGCCGCGCTGGTGACCGTGCGGGTCGATCCGGTCGACGCCATCCGCGGGATGGCCGGCCTGGATGTACCCGGCAGGATGGAACGGGTCGAGTCCGGCCAACCGTTCATGGCCGTCGTCGACTACGCACACACTCCAGAGGCGGTGGCCACCGCCCTGGCGGCGCTACGGCCCATGACCACCGGCAGGTTGATCGTGGTGCTCGGATGTGGTGGCGACCGCGACCGTGCCAAGCGCCCGCTGATGGGGCAGGCGGCCGGCAGGGGGGCCGACCTGGTTGTGGTGACCGACGACAACCCCAGGTCGGAGGATCCGGCCGCGATCCGCGCCGCCATGATCGAGGGGGTCCGCGATACTGATGGTGCCCAGTGGGTCGAGGTGGGCGACCGTCGGGAGGCGGTGGCCGTGGCGGTGCGTCGAGCCCGGCCGGGCGACACCGTGCTGATCGCCGGGAAGGGGCACGAATCCGGTCAGGAGGTCGGCGGGGTGGTACACCCCTTCGATGATCGTGCAGTGCTCCGCCAGACGATCGAGTCGGTGGTCGTGCGATTCCGCTCACGTTGGGTGAGGTAGCCGCTGCGGTGCATGGTCGCCTGGTGGAGGCGCCCGACCCGTCGACGCGGGTTACCGGGTCGGTGGAGTTCGACTCTCGCAGGGTCGTTACGGGTGGCCTGTTCGTGGCGCTGCCCGGCGAGCGGGTGGACGGCCACGACTTCGCCCCGGACGCGGTGCGGGCTGGCGCCGTGGTCGTGCTGGCCGCTCGCCCTGTCGGCAGCCCGACGGTGCTGGTTTCCGACCCACGCGAGGCGATGGCGCTGTTGGCCAACGCGGTGCTCGACCGGTTGCCGGATCTGACAGTGGTCGGGATCACCGGTTCCAGTGGCAAGACGTCGACCAAGGATCTGATCGCCCAGTTGGTCGAACGACTGGGCCCCACCGTCGCGCCGCCGGGATCGTTCAACAACGAGATCGGCCACCCCCACACCGTGCTGCGCGCCGACGAGGCCACCAGGTACCTGGTGCTGGAGAAGAGCGCCCGGGGCATCGGCCACATCGCCGCGCTGTGTCGGATCGCGACGCCGCGGGTCGGCGTGGTGCTCAATGTCGGAACGGCGCACCTGGGCGAGTTCGGCTCCCGTGCGGCCGTCGCCTCGGCCAAGGGGGAGTTGGTCGAGGCGTTGCCGGCGGCTGACCGGGGCGGGGTGGCCATCCTCAACGCCGATGACCCGCTGGTGCGGGCGATGGCCGGGCGAACCGCGGCGCGGGTGGTCACCACCGGTGTGGCCGAGCCGGCCGACCTACGTGCGGTCGGGGTCCGGCTGGACGAACGCGGTCGGGCGTCCTACACGCTGGTCACGAACGGCGGCAGGGCCGAGGTACGACTGGGGTTGCACGGTGAACACCATGTCCCCAACTCACTGGCCGCGGCCGCGGTCGCCCTGGAACTGGGCATGCCGTTGCCCGCGGTAGCCTCCGCGCTCGGCCAGGCCCGCCCGCGCAGCCCGCGCCGGATGGAGGTACGTGACCGCGCCGATGGCCTGATCGTGATAAATGACTCCTACAACGCCAACCCCGAGTCGACGGGGGCTGCGTTGCGAGCGTTGACCACGATGGCCAGGGGGCGCCGGTCGTGGGCGGTACTCGGCCCGATGGCCGAGTTGGGGGCGGAGTCGGACGCCGCGCACGAGCGGATCGGTCGGCTCGCGGCGCGCCTGGGTGTCGGTCGGCTTGTCGCGGTCGGCGCCGAGGCGGCGCACATGCATGCTGGATTTGTCGCTGAAAGATCCGGTGGGAAGGAGTCGGTACACGTGCCCGACGTGGAGTCGGCCATCGCGCTACTGGGACAGGAGGTGCGGTCCACCGACGTGGTGCTCGTCAAGGCGTCCCAGGTGGCGGCGCTGTGGCGGGTGGCTGACGTGCTGTTGGAGACCGGCCCGGCACGGGAGACCGTGTGAAGTCCGTTCTCGTCGCGGCACTCGTCGCGCTGATCACCTCAATTCTCATCACGCCGGTGGCCATCAAGGCACTACGACGCAGGGGTTTCGGGCAGGAGATCCGCGACGACGGTCCGGCGACCCACCTGGCCAAGCGCGGCACGCCCACGATGGGCGGCGTGGTGATCATCCTGGCCACCCTGGTCGGTTACTTCGCCGCGCACCTGTTCGTGTTCAACCAGGAGGGACGCGGACCAACCGCGTCGGCTCTGCTTGTGCTCTACCTGATGACCGGGCTGGGCATCGTCGGGTTCCTGGATGACTTCATCAAGATCCGCAAGCAGCGCAGCCTGGGGTTGAACAAGACCGCGAAGATGGTTGGCCAACTGGTCACCGGGGTGAGCTTCGCCATCCTGGCCCTGGGATTCCGCAACGCGGACGGCCTGACCCCGGCCTCGACCCACCTTTCCTTCGTTCGCGACATCGCGCCGATCGGCATGGGTGCGATCCTTTTCGTGGTGTTCGCATACCTGCTGATCGCCGGTTTCTCCAACGCGGTGAACCTCACCGACGGTTTGGACGGTCTGGCCGCGGGCAGTTCGGTGATGGTGTTCGGGACCTATGTGGTGATCACCTTCTACCAGTTCCGCAACTCCTGCAGCGCCATCCAGCGGGCCGGCTGTTACGAGGTGCGCGACCCGCTCGACCTGGCTCTGGTGGCGGCGGCGGCCATGTTCGCGTGTTTCGGGTTCCTGTGGTGGAACGCCCACCCGGCGAAGATCATCATGGGCGACACCGGGTCGCTGTCCCTGGGCGGACTGATGGCGGGACTGGCCATGCTGTCCAAGACCGAGTTGTTGTTGGTCGTACTTGGCGGCCTGTTCGTGGTCGAGACCCTGTCCGTGGTGTTGCAGGTCGCGGTGTTCAAGTTGCGCCGAAAGCGGCTTTTCAACATGGCCCCCATCCATCACCACTTCGAGCTGGCCGGATGGGCCGAGATGACCGTCATCGTCCGGTTCTGGATCATCACCGGACTGGCGGTGGCCTTCGGGCTGGGGCTGTTCTATGCCGAGTTCATCTCCTTCGGGTTGCCCGGATGAGCACTCCCGAGGTGCGGTCGGCTGATCTGGCCAACCTCGCTGGTCTCGCCGGTCTGGCCGACGTGGTCGATCCGGCTGACCTGGCCGGGTTGCCGGTTCTGGTAGCCGGTGCCGGAACCTCGGGGGCGGCCGCAGCCCGGGCACTGCACGGTCTGGGCGCGACGGTCACGGTGACCGATCGCTCCGACGGCGAGCGGATGGCTGCCCTGGCCGCGGACGGGATCGCGACCGTGCCGGGAGTCGAGGTCCCGCCGGCCGGTACCGCGCTGGTGGTGACCTCGCCCGGTTGGCGACCGGACCATCCGTTGCTTGTCGAGGCGGCCCGGTCCGGCGTGCCGGTCGCCGGTGAGGTGGAACTCGCCTGGTGGCTGGGGCAGCGAACCGCCGCCGGACCCGTCCCGTGGCTGGCGCTCACCGGGACCAACGGCAAGACCACCACGGTCCGGATGTTGGAGTCGATCCTGCGCGCGGCCGGACTGCGTGCGGTGGCCACCGGCAACGTTGGCCTGCCGGTGGTCGAGGCGGTGCTGACCGACCCGCCCTATGACGTGCTCGCGGTGGAACTGTCCAGTTTTCAACTGCACTGGTCGTCCTCGCTCCGACCGCGTGCGGCGGCGGTTCTCAACGTCGCCGAGGACCACCTCGACTGGCACGGTTCGATGCGGGCGTACGCGGCGGACAAGCGCCGGATCTACCGCCCCGGGGCGATCAACATCTTCAATGCCGACGAACCATCCAGCCGTCGACTGGCCGAGGGCTTCGACGGTGCGGTCGGGTTCACGTTGGGGCCACCGGAACAGGGGTATGTCGGCGTCCGTGACGGCGTGTTGGTGGACCGGGCGTTCAACCGGACCACCCGGCAGGGCCCGGGCGACGGAGGCGGTGGCAGCGACAGCGGAGATGCCGGCACCGAACTGGCCCTGGTGTCGCAGGTGCGGCCCGACGGCCCGCACAACGTGGCGAACGCGTTGGCCGCCGCCGCGCTGGCCCGCGCCTACGGCGTGCCGGCCGAGGCGGTGCGGGACGGACTACTGGCGTTCGTGCCCGACCCCCACCGCAACGCGGTGGTCGGGGTGGTCGGCGGCGTGACGTACGTGGACGACAGCAAGGCGACCAACCCGCACGCGGCAGGCGCGTCGTTGTCGTCGTACCGTCGGGTTGTCTGGATCGCCGGTGGCCAGCTCAAGGGTGCCAACGTGGACGAGTTGGTTGTCACGTACCGGGATCGGATGGTCGGTGTCGTCCTACTCGGTGCGGACAGGGATGTAATCCGCGATTCGATCGCGCGACACGCCCCAGGAATCCCCGTGCTGGGCGTCTCCGCGACAGACGATACGGCCATGATGCAGGTGGTACACGCCGCGGCCGGCATGGCCCGCCCGGGAGACACGGTGTTGCTCGCCCCGGCAGCGGCCTCGCTGGACATGTACCGGAACTACGGTGCCCGCGGCGACGCCTTCGCCACCGCGGTGCGGGAGCTGACCACCTGATGACCACCGCCGTGGGCCGGCGGGGGCAGCGGGCCGGACGACCGCGGGCGTTCCTGGACCGGCCGCTGACCTCGCTGCACCTGGTGCTGGCCTCCGGCGGCCTGCTACTGGGGGTGGGCCTGGTCATGGTCTTCTCCGCCTCGATGTGGGACTCCTACAAGGAGTTCGGTACCGCCTACGCGGTCTTCGCCAAGCAGTTGATGTGGATCTGCATCGGCCTGCCGGCCTTCTGGGTTGGTCTGCGACTCCCCCCGCACACCTACCGCGCGCTGGCCTACCCGGCCCTGCTGGCCTCGGCGGCGCTGTTGATGATCGTGCTGGTGCCGGGCCTGGGGGTGAACGTGAACGGCGCCCAGCGGTGGATCGACCTGGGCCCGCTGCAACTGCAACCATCCGAACCGGCCAAGCTCGCCCTCGCGTTGTGGGGCGCGGACCTGCTGGTCCGTAAGGAACGCATGATCCGGGAGTGGAAGCACCTGCTCGTGCCACTGGTACCGGTGGGTACCGTGCTGTGCGCGTTGGTCATGCTCGAACCAGACCTGGGCACCACACTGTGCTTCATCCTGGTGCTGTTCGGTCTGCTGTGGACCGTGGGAGCGCCGGGCCGGCTGTTCGGTTCGCTGGTCATCATCGCCGGCAGTGCGGTCTTCCTGCTCGTCCTGATCGCACCGTACCGATTGGACCGGTTGACCAGTTTCCTCGACCCGTTCCAGGATCGCTTCCACACCGGCTACCAGGCCGTGCAGGGCCTGTACTCGCTGTCCACCGGCGGTCTGACCGGAGTGGGACTGGGGCAGAGCAAGATGAAGTGGGGCTGGCTACCCAACGCGCACACCGACTACATCTTCGCCATCCTCGGCGAGGAACTCGGCCTGGTCGGCTGCCTGGTCGTGCTGGCCCTGTTCGCCGCACTGGCCTATGCCGGGATGCGGATCGCCAGGCGGGTCAACGACCCGTTCGTACGGTTGGTCTCCGCGACGGTCACGGTCTGGCTGACCGGCCAGGCCTTCATCAACATCGGCTATGTCACGGGCATACTGCCGGTCACCGGCATCCCGCTCCCGTTGATCTCGTTCGGCGGTACGTCGCTGGTGCTGACCATGTTCATCCTCGGCATGCTGGCGTCCTTCGCCCGGCACGAGCCTGCCGCGGTGGCCTACCTGCGTGCCCGTGGCGGCGGCCGGCTGTCACGCTGGCTGGGCATTCCACTTCCGGTGGCCGCCCCCCGCCGGGCACCTCGCCCGCGCCCACGTGCCGGGTCGGCGGCGACCGGTCGTGGTGGAACACCCCGGTCGACCCGTCGGACCCCGTACCGTCAGGGGCAGAGCCCGGTTGGCACCCGGGCAGGCGCACACCGACCGTCCGCCCGGAAACGGGGCGGGGCCGGTGGCCACCTCACCAACTATCGATCGGGAGCACAGCGCGGATGACACACCAGGCGGGACGCGGGGGACGAGCAGGTCGGAGGCTTCGGCGTCAGCGGGTGGCGGTGTGCGGTGAGTGACCCGGTACACGTCGTGGTGGCCGGCGGGGGGACCGCCGGCCACATCGAACCGGCCATGGCGCTGGCCGACGCGATCCGTCGGCTGCGGCCGGATGCCGGCATCACCGCACTGGGCACCACCCGTGGGTTGGACACGACCCTGGTGCCGGCCCGCGGTTACCCGTTGGAACTGATTCCGCCGGTGCCGTTGCCACGTCGACCCACTCCGGACCTGCTGCGGGTGCCGTCCCGGGTGAGCGGCGCGGTTCGCAGGGCCCGCGAGGTGCTCGACCGGGTGAACGCCGACGTGGTGGTCGGCTTCGGCGGCTATGTGGCGCTGCCGGCCTACCTGGCCGCCCGGGGTCGGCTGCCGATCGTCATCCACGAGGCGAACGCCCGGCCCGGACTGGCCAACCGGGTGGGCGCCCGGTTCACCAGGCATGTCGCGGTGGCCTCCTCGGGGGTACGACTCCCGCATGCCCGGGTGGTTGGCATCCCGTTGCGGGCGGCCATCTCGGGCCTGGACCGGGCGGCGATGCGGCGACAGGCTCAGGACTACTTCAAGCTTGACCACGACGTGCCCACACTGTTCGTCTTCGGTGGTTCCCAGGGCGCCCGGTCGCTGAACACCGCGGCGGCGCAGGCAGGCGGTCGACTGGCCGGGTCCGGCATCCAGGTGTTGCACGCGATCGGCCCCAAGAACACCGTGACCGTGGTGACGCCGGAAAACGCGCCCCGCTATGTCGTCGTTCCCTATGTGGAGCGGATGGATCTGGCCTACGCGGCCGCGGACCTGGTGCTGTGCCGGTCCGGCGCGATGACCTGTGCGGAGTTGGCGGCGGTTGGCCTTCCGGCGGCGTATGTTCCGCTCCCACACGGCAACGGGGAGCAGCGACTCAACGCAGCTCCGGTGGTGGACGCCGGCGGCGGCATTCTGGTCGAGGACGCGGCGCTGAGCGCCGAGTGGATAGTACGCAACATCGTGCCGGTACTGACCGACCGGGCACGGCTGGACGCGATGTCGGCAGCAGCGGCCCGCTTCGGCCACCGCGACGCCGACGTGGTGCTGGCCCGGATGGTCCTGGAGGCCGCGGGGGCGGCGGGGGGATGAGCGACATCGACGTGCGAACCGGAGCGGCGAGTTCGGTCGGCGACGACGCCGACCTGGGACGGGTGCACTTCGTCGGGATCGGTGGCGTTGGCATGAGCGGTATCGCGCGGATCCTGCTGGCCCGCGGCGTGCCGGTCAGCGGCAGTGACGCCAAGGAGTCGCGCACGGTCGTGGCGCTGCGGGCGCTGGGCGCGACCGTGTACGTCGGGCATGCCCCGGAGAATCTGGGAGACGCGCGGACCGTCGTGGTGTCCACCGCGATTCGGGAGAACAACCCCGAACTCGTCGAGTCTCGGCGTCGGGGCCTCAAGGTGCTGCCCCGGGCCGCCGCGCTGGCCGCGGTGATGGCTGGCCGGCACCGGGTCGCGGTGGCCGGTACGGCGGGTAAGACATCGACGACCTCGATGCTCACCGTGGTGGCCCAGGTCTGCGGGGTCGATCCGTCGTTCGCCATCGGTGGGGACCTGAACGAGTCCGGATCCAACGCGCACCATGGTTCGGGCAACCTGTTCGTCGCTGAGGCGGACGAGAGTGACGGTTCGTTCCTGCTGCTCAGCCCGGACGCGGCCGTGGTGACCAATGTCGAGGTGGACCATCTGGACCAGCACGGCACCGCCGAGGCCTACGCACAGGTGTTCCAGCAGTTCGTGACCAGGATCACCCCAGGTGGCTTCCTGGTCGTGTGCGCCGACGACCCCGGCGCCAGGTTGTTGGCCGAGTACGCCCGGGCACTTCCGCTGCGGGTACGTAGCTATGGCGAGGCGCCCGACGCGGACCTTCGCCTGGCAGACATCCGGGTCGGGCAGGATGGCACCCGCTACCAGGCGTTCCACGGCGGCACGCCGCTGGGCGAGGTACGCATCGTGGTTCCGGGCCGGCACATGGCGCTGAACTCCGCGGCCGCGCTTCTGTCGGCGCTGGAGCTGGGTCTGCCGGTCGGGCGGGTGGTGGAGGGCCTGGCCGCCTACCAGGGGGTACACCGCCGGTTCGAACTCAGGGGCACCGTCGGTGGGATAAAGGTGTACGACGACTACGCGCACCATCCGAGCAAGGTCACCGCACAGCTGCGGGCCGCCCGGGCGGTGGTCGGAGGTGGGCGGTTGGTGGTGGCCTTCCAACCGCACCTGTACAGCCGCACCAGGGCCTTCGCCCCGGAGTTCGGCCGTGCCCTTGGCCTTGCCGACGAGGTCGTGGTCATGGAGGTCTACGGGGCCCGGGAGGATCCGATCCCCGGGGTGACCGGCGCGACCGTGGCCGCCGAGGTGCCGCTGCCGCCCGAACGGGTGTGTTTCGAGCCGTCGTGGTCAAAGGTGGTGACCGAGTTGGCCAGGCGTGCCCAGCCCGGTGACATGGTGATCACGATGGGCGCGGGTGACGTGACCATGATCGGGCCGGAGGTACTGGCGGTCCTGAACGAGCGGTACGGGTCTTGACCGGGCCGCGGCGCCCGGGCGCCGGCTGGGACCAGGGCGGTGCTGGCGGTTGAGCGTGGTGGTGAGCGGATCGCGACGGCGGTTCGAGGCCCGTCGACGGCGACGTCGGTGGCGCTCGGTCCAGCCGGTCGTGCTGCTTGCCGTGGTCGCGCTGGTGGCCGGTGTCGCGGTGTGGACGGTGTGGTTCAGCAGCCTGCTGTCGGTCCGCCGGGTGACCGTGGTCGGATCGGCCGACCAGCCGGGTGGTCAGCTGGGCCGTCCGGTGGACCACCAGGTGTCCGCCGCGGCACGGGCGGCCCTTGGTCGACCCCTGGCCCGGGTCGACCTACAGGCGGTGCGTGACCGGGTGGAGGCCGTCGCGGGAGTGGCGTCGGCCCGGGTGCTGCGTTCCTGGCCGTCCACCCTGCGCGTCGTCGTCACCGAACGGCAGGCCGTGGCAGTGGTGGTCCGATCCGGCTCGCCGTGGTTGGTGGACGGGCGGGGGGTGACGTTCCAGCAGGTCCCGACCGCACCACAGGCGCTTCCACTGCTGGATGTGACCGACCCGGACCCGCGGGATCCGGTCACCAGTGCCACCCTGGCAGCGGTCCGTGAACTGCCCGTGTCATTGCGCGCTAGGGTGCGGAGTGTATCGGCTTCGACTCCGGAGTCGGTCCGGTTGGCGCTCCGGGACGGGCGCTCGGTGATGTGGGGAGGTGCGGACCGCGGCGATGAGAAGGCTCGGGTACTGCAGGCGTTGCTGCACCAGCCCGGCACGGTCTACGACGTCAGCACACCCTCGGTCGTCGTGATTCGGTGACCAACCTGGAGACTGTGCGGTACCGGAGTGGGATTCGTGGTCTGGTGCTCGGTCCGGATCGTGATTCGACCACGATCAGCGTCGGGTACGCCGACACGCCGCCTACGTGCTTGAAGTGTGACCGGCCGCTGCTTACTGTCCGCCATAACGCTCAGGTTGACATAACTATAAGCCTCTACCTGAGGGTGAGGTTCGGCATGGGGTGCAAGGCAGGGTGTGACCAGCGCCCACCGTACCGTCAGGGTTGTGGTCGTGACGAGGGAAGGCAAGCCGGATGACACCCCCGCATAACTACCTCGCCGTCATCAAGGTCGTGGGTATCGGCGGTGGCGGCGTGAACGCCGTCAACCGGATGATCGAGGTGGGGCTCAAGGGCGTCGAGTTCATCGCGATCA
>DATCXL010000229.1:0-3742 GCA_036565825.1 Mycobacteriales bacterium | reverse complement strand
GGCGCGGGCACGGGGGGCCGGGGCGACCTGGCCGCGACAAGAGGAGCAGGCGATGGCGTTCCACCAGCTTGAGAAGGTCCTGGCACGCGCGGCAACCAATCGGTCCTTTCGCGACGAACTCGCCGCGGGCGACGCCGACCTTGACGAGTTGGGCCTCAGTGACGACGAGCAGAGCGTGCTGAGCGAACTCGTGGCGTCGTCGGGTGCCGGCCTGGACGCGGTGCTCAACGTGGTGACCGCGCTGCCTGCCGGCGCGATCGCGGACCGGGGGGCGGGGTCCACCGGGCAGGACCCGCAGTCGATGCAGTCCATGCAGTCCATGCAGTCCATGCAGCCGGCGCAGTCGCTGTCGAACGTGTCGAACATGCAGTCCATGCACAACATCGCCGGGCCGGGGCAGGTAGGCAACCCGGTGATGCCCTCGGCGGCGGTTGGACCGACGCCGGCGACCACCACGCCGGCATTCGCGCTGATGACGCCCGGAATGGCCTCGGCGGGCACGGTCACGCCAGGACTCGCGGCCGTCACGCCGGCCGCGTCGACCGCGATGCCGACTGCCATGCCTGCTGGTTACCCCATGCCGGCGCAGGCTATTCCTGGTCTTCCCGCCGGCTACCCGATGGCCACCGGCGGAATGCCGGCCGGGTACCCGACGCAGTCGGGTACCACCACCGCGGGTTACCCAGCACAGGGGACCGGGATGCCGGCCGGTTACGCACCGATGCCCTACCAGCCCACCCAGGACATGAACGGAATGCCGACGGCGGGACAGTCGGCCAACAACCCGATCGGTATGGGCTCGTCCGGTCCACAGCGGGCGCTGGACGCCGGCGATGTCGGCCGCCCGGTGGTGGCCCGCCTGCCGTTCGGTATGGACGTCGTCAAGTGAGGCGGAGGGCCGTCAACAGCATCGTCCCGCCGGCACGGTCCGGAGTGGACAAAACTACCCGGGGGAAGGTGTCGGGGTGTACTCACTTGGGGTGAACCTGTCGCACGACAGGTCGGCATGCCTGATCGGTCCGGGCGGCCGGCTTGTCGGGATCGCCGAGGAGCGGCTCGACCGGGTAAAGCACTCCTGTCCGCAGGATGCCTGGGGCCGATGGTTCACCTCGGTCCCCGCACGCGGTGTGCAGTACTGCCTCGACGCGGCGGGAATCTCCTTTGAGGACCTGGACGCGGTCGTGTTCACCAATGCGGTCGTACTGGACGGCACGGTGGTGCGGAACCTCACCGTTTCCGACTGTCAGTGGCAGTTGCCGTGGCCGCTTCGGGCTCGCTGGGAGGTGCTCGACCACCACCGGGCGCACGCCCTGAGCGCGTTCTTCCCGTCGCCGTTCGACGACGCCGCGGTGGTGGTGGTGGACAAGGGCGGCAGTGTCGTGGCCGAACACACCGACCGCCAACTGGGCCGATTCCCGGTACTCGAACGCGCGTCGGTGTACCGGGCGTCCCGCGAGAAGGGGCTCGAACTGGTCACCGCGGTGTCCGACCGGCCGACCGCCCCGTTCCTCAACTGCAACTCGCTGGGTGCCCTGTACGAGGCGGCCACCCTCGCGGTGGGGTACTCACCGTTCGACGCCGGCAAGACGATGGGCCTGGCGCCCTACGGCGATCGGCGGCACGTCGACCGGATGTCGCGGCTGGTCGAGTTCACCGACGACGGTTGGTGGATCGACTGGCTGGCGCAGTCGGTGGGCCGCGAGATGGCCCCGGACCTGTGGTCGGCCTGGTTCGGTCAGTCCGGGCACTCGCCGGCTGAGCCGAATGAGAACGACTGTGCTATTGCCAGGGCGGCGCAGGACGTGACGGAACGGGCAATGTGCCACCTGACCCGGGTTGCCCGTGAGCGCACCGGCCTGCCCGAGGTGTGCCTGGCCGGCGGCGTCGCACTCAACAGCGTCGCGAACAGCCGGGTCCGGGTCGAGTCGGGGTTCCACGACGTGTGGGTCCAGCCGGCATCCAGCGACGACGGTACCGCGCTGGGCGCCGCGCTGTACGGCTGGCACAGTGTGGTGGGGCAGTGGCCGGACATCGAGCGGGGAACCCGGCTGGGCCGCACCTACTCGCCACGCGAGGTGCAGACCGCCGTCGCCCTCGCGGTGGCCTCGGGAGCGAGGGTGTACCCCGAGGTGCCCATGTGTGAGCTGGCCCGGCGGATCGCCGACGGCCGGATCGTCGGCTGGTTCACCGGTCGGTCGGAGTTCGGCCCACGGGCACTGGGTGCCCGCAGCATTCTGGCCGACCCCCGGGCGACCGACATGAAGGACGTGCTGAACGCCAGGGTGAAGCACCGTGAGGCCTTCCGGCCCTACGGGGCCAGTGTGCTGGCCGAACGCTGCGCCGAATGGTTCGACTGCTCCTACGACACGCCCTACATGCTGTTCGTGGTACCGGTGCGTCGGCATGCCCGCGGCCAGGTCCCGGCGGTGACCCATGTGGACGGTAGCTGTCGCATCCAGACCCTCACCCCGGAGCGGGACGGGATCTTCTACACACTGGTTTCGGAGTTCGCCCGGATCACCGGCGTACCGATGGTGCTGAACACGTCCTTCAACGTGAACACCGAGCCGATCGTGGAGACCCCCGCCGACGCGGTGCGCACCTTCCTGGCCGCCGGCATCGACGACCTGTACCTGGAGGGCACCCTGCTGTCCAAGAGCACGTCCTGGTCCGAGCCGTCCGATCTGATCGGGAGGTACCCATGACCTCGGTGGGACAGCTGCACGACCTGATCGACCAGGCAATGGAGGCCGAGACCGCCACCTTCCTTGCCACCGTCCCCTACGCCAGCCATCTGACCGACCCGGTCGGCGAACTCGACGAGGAGTACTACCTGCGGCACCGGGTGGAGACGGTCAAGCGGATCCGGCTGACCAGTCGGATAGACGCGCTGGCATTGGCCGGGATGGTCACGCTGGACTACCCCTCGGCCTGTGCATGGGGCAGGTATGCCGCCGAGGAGATGTCGCATGACCGACTGTTTCTCGACGACCTTGCCGAGCACGGCGTCACCAACGCCGAGGTATCCGCCGAACCCCTGCTGCCGGCGACCGCCCGGATGGTGCACTACCTGGAAACCGAGTTGGCCAACAGTGGGCCGTTGGCGGCGGTGGCGTACTCACTGTACGTCGAGTGGCAGTCCGAGCGGTACTCGGTCCGCGCGGTTGACAAAGCCCGCGAGCGGTACTCGCCACGGCACGTCCGGGGTGCCCACGAGCATGTGGGTATCGACGAACGCGAGGACCACTACGGCATGCTGGTCAGACTCGCCCAGCGACTGCTGGACCCCTCCGCCGCCCCCGACCGACTGCTCATCCTGCTGTCCATGGTGGGCGCCTACCTGCGGGACTACTTCCGCGAGTTGTACGCGTCCACGGTCGGACGGCGCGACATGAACACCGTCGCCCAACCGCGGGGCCGTGTCATGCCCTGACCATCCGCCCACGGCGGCCGCCACGGGCGGTCACCCGGCCACGGTCACCAGCCGTGGTCCGCGCCGCGGTCAGGTAACGGCGCACACAGGTTCAGGTCCCGCACCGCCTCCGGCCGTCGTGCCACCAACCACGCGCACGTCCCGAGCGGGACAACCAGCCCGTGCCCGCCGGTGAACGGGCGGGTGGCCACCCCACCGCTCGGCCACCACGCTCCGGCAGCCACCCGTACCGGGTGTCGCCGGTGTCGACCATCACATCTCAGAGGGGGAACCGTGCACAACAGACTCAGACTGGCGGCGATAACCGCC
>DATCXL010000627.1:0-4984 GCA_036565825.1 Mycobacteriales bacterium | reverse complement strand
AGACGGTTGATCCAGGCCCTCGCCGGGGCGGAGGCCCGGCTCCGGGGGCACGCCGAACGGGGTGTGGTGCTGTGTTGCCTTCTGTGGGGGGAGCTTCGCTCCACCCCACGCCCTCCTCAAACCCTCGGGCCCACGAGGTAGTCGGCCGACGCCTTGTAATCAACCGTCTGGCGACGCTGGCGCATCGAGGCCCGATCATCCGTTCGCCGCGCCGCCGCCCCGCCGGCCGGCTGCGCCGCCACCCGGGTGACACCAGTGCCACTACCGGAACGCGGCGATGCCGGTGAGTTTCTCGCCCAGTACCAGGGTGTGCACCTCGCTGGTGCCCTCGTAGGTGAGCACCGACTCCAGGTTGTTCATGTGCCGCAGCACCGGGTACTCCAGGGTGATCCCGTTTCCGCCGAGGATGGTGCGGGCCGTCCGGCAGATCTTCAACGCCTCCCGCACGTTGTTCAACTTGCCGAAACTGATCTGTTCGGGCCGCAGCGTGCCGGCGTCCTTGAGTCGACCCAGGTGCAGCGCGAGCATCACGCCCTTGTTGAGCTCCAACGCCATGTCCACCAGCTTCTGCTGGGTGAGTTGGAAACCGCCGATCGGTCGACCGAACTGGATCCTGGTCCTGGCGTAGTCGATGGCGGTTTCCAGCGAGTCGCGGGCCGCGCCCATCGAACCCCAGATGATCCCGAAGCGCGCCTCGGTCAGGCAGGACAGTGGTCCGCGCAGGCCACGGGCCTCGGGCAGTTGGGCTTCGGCCGGCAGCCGACACTCGTCGAAGGACAGCTCGGAGGTCACCGACGCCCGCAGCGACAACTTGCGGCCCACCCCGCGGGTGGTGAAGCCGGGTGTGTCACGCGGCACCAGGAAGCCACGGATGCCCTCCTCGGTACGAGCCCACACCACCGCGACATCGGCCCAACCGCCGTTGGTGATCCACATCTTGGTGCCGTGCAGAATCCAGTCGGAACCGTCCCGACGGGCGGTGGTACGCATGCTGCCCGGGTCACTGCCCGAGTCCGGTTCGGTCAGGCCGAAGCAGCCCACCGCCTCGCCGCGTGCCATCGTCGGCAGCCAGCGCTGCTTCTGTTCCTCCGAGCCGAACCGGTAGATCGCGAACATGGCCAGCGAACCCTGCACCGACACCAGGCTGCGCAGGCCCGAGTCGACCGCCTCCAACTCGTGGCAGGTCAGGCCGTAGGCGACCGCGCTGGTGCCGGCGCAGCCGTACCCGTGCAGATGCATCCCGAGCACGCCGAGCTTCCCCAACTCGGGCATCAGCTCGCGCGGTGGGGTGCCCTGGTCGAACCAGTCCGCCACGTGCGGCCGGAGTCGTTCGGCGGCGAACTTCCGGACCACGTCGCGGGCCATCCGCTCCTCCTCGGACAGCAGCGTGTCCAGGTCGAGCAGGTCGGTCGTCATGGAGCTGTCTCCTCAGTGTGGGTGGCCGTGCGTTCGGCCACCGTGCCCGTGACCTGGTGGTCCCGTCGGGGTGCGTTACGGCTGGTTCTGTGCCCCGGTGCCTCCCGGCTCGGGACTCCCGGCAATCCCACGGAGCCAGTCGAGCACATCGGTGGTGTCAGCGCCCAGGGTTGGTGGCGGCCGGTGGTAGCTGACCGGGGTGCGGGACAGCCGTACCGGGTTGGCAACCTGGGGCACCGTACGTCCGGTTTCTGGGTGGGTGACCGCCACCGATGGTTCGAGACCGAGTTCACGGGCCAGTGCGAAGGCGCCCTCCAGACCGTTGACCGGCCCGCACGGCACGCCGGCCTTCGACAGCTCGGCGGTCCACCCGGCCGCGTCGCGGGTGGTCAGGCGCCGCTCCAGCAGTTCGATCAACTCGCTCCGGTGTGCCACCCGGTCGGAGTTGGTGGCAAACCGGGGGTCGGTGGGCAACTCGGGCAGCCCGAGGACCCGGCACAACGCGGTGAACTGCCGGTCGTTGCCGACCGCCAGTACCAACGGCCGGTCGGCGGTGCGCACGCTCTCGTACGGTGTGATGGACGGGTGGGAGTTGCCCACCAAACCCTGCTCCTCGCCGGTGTGCAGGTACGCCGAGGACACGTTGACCAGCCCGGCGATCAGGCTGGACAGCAGATTGACCTCGACCCGCTGACCCCGGCCGCTGTGGTCGCGTTCCCGCAGCGCGGCCAGGATGCCGACGGCCGCGTGCAGGCCGGTGATCACGTCGACCACGGCCACCCCGACCTTGCTGGGCGGTCCGTCCACCGGGCCGGTGATGCTCATCAGGCCGCCCACCGCCTGGATGACGAAGTCGTATCCGGGCAATTCGGCCCCGGCACCCGACCCGTATCCGGTGACCGAGCAGTACACCAGGCCCGGGTTGGCCGCGGACAGTTCGTCGTAGCCGAAGCCGAGCCGGTCCAGCACGCCGGTGCGGAAGTTCTCCACCAGCACGTCGGCGCGCTCGGCCAGGGCCCGCGCGGCGGCCCGGTCGGCCTCGTCGGTCAGATCCAGGGTGATGCTGCGCTTGTTCCGGTTCACCGACAGGTAGTAGGTGCTGCCGTGTTCGGTGAACGGCGGCCCCCAGGTCCGGGTGTCGTCGCCGGTGCCGGGTCGTTCGACCTTGATCACGGTGGCGCCCAGGTCGGCGAGCAGCATGGTGCACATCGGTCCGGCCAGCACGCGGCTGAAGTCGGCCACCAGTACACCGGACAGCGGTGCCGGCGTCGGGTCAGGAACGCTCGGGTGAGGGTCAGGGTCAGTGTTCGCACCAGCCACCCAACGACCATATTGAGTGGCGGGCAGCCACCGTGGCGCCGTTACCCGAAAGCGGTGTGACGTTTGACGCTCGACCGGGTGCGACCGGGACCGGTGTGGAGTGGTGCCCGGCTGGTCGTCGGGTCGGAGCCGGGCACGGCCGTTGTTACGGTGTGCCGATGTCACGGTCGCTGAACCTGCCCTTCGACCCCGTCGCCCGTGCCGCCGAGCTGTGGGCGCGGCGTTGGGGCGACGAGGCGGTGGACGCGATGGCCGCGGTCACCTCGATCATGCGGGCACAGCAGATCCTGCTCGGCGAACTCGACGCGGTGCTGCGCCCGCACCGGCTGACCTTCGCCCGGTACGAGGCACTGGTGTTGTTGTCGTTCGCACGCGAGGGTGGGCTGCCGCTGTCCAAGATCGGTGAGCGACTGATGGTGCACCCGACCAGCGTGACCAACACGATCGACCGGCTGGAGCGGGCCGGGTTGGTGGTCCGTGGGCCCAATCCCCGGGACCGGCGCGGCATTCTGGCCTCGATCACCCCGGCCGGGCGTGAGCTGGTCGAACGGGCCACCCGTGATCTGACCCGGGCCAGGTTTGGTCTGGGGTCCTTGTCAGGTGATGACCTTAATGCGCTGTTCGAGGTGCTCGTCCGTCTGCGGGTTGACGCGGGCGACTTCCCACCCTCCGTGGTCGACAGATAGTCGGACGTCCTAGTAAATTTGGCTGGTGTTGGGGCCGGCCAGACACGCCACCGGGCGCGCGGTCGGCAACGCGCGACCAGGCGGGAGTCGATGTGGACGCCAGGGACATCCGGGCTGGCCGGGAGCGTTGGCAGGCCCGATTCGACGCCGCGAAGCGCCGGGACGCGGACTTCAGCACCCTGTCCGGGCTGGAGGTCGACCCGGTGTACGGGCCGCCGGAGGGTTCGTCACGCCCGGGGTTCGACCGGATCGGCTGGCCGGGGGAGTACCCGTTCACCCGGGGCCTGTACCCCACCGGGTACCGGGGGCGGCCGTGGACCATCCGCCAGTTCGCCGGGTTCGGTAACGCCCGGCAGACCAACGAGCGGTACAAGATGATCCTGGCCGAGGGCGGCGGCGGGCTGTCCGTGGCGTTCGACATGCCGACCCTGATGGGTCGCGACTCCGACGACCCGCGCAGCCTCGGCGAGATCGGGCACTGCGGGGTGGCCATCGACTCGGCCGCCGACATGGACGTGCTGTTCGACGGCATCCCGCTCGGTGACGTCACCACGTCGATGACCATCAGCGGGCCGGCGGTTCCGATCTTCTGCATGTACCTGGTCGCCGCCGAGCGGCAGGGGGTGCGCATCGGCGAGTTGGACGGCACCCTGCAGACCGACATCTTCAAGGAGTACATCGCGCAGAAGGAGTGGCTGTTCCCGCCCGAACCCCATCTGCGGCTCATCGGCGACCTGATGGAGTTCTGCGCCAGCGAGATCCCGGCGTACAAACCGCTGTCGGTCTCCGGCTACCACATCCGGGAGGCCGGTTCGACCGCCGCGCAGGAACTGGCGTTCACCCTGGCCGACGGGTTCGGGTACGTCGAGTTGGGGCTGTCCCGTGGGTTGGACGTCGACACGTTCGCCCCCGGCCTGTCCTTCTTCTTCGACGCGCACATCGACTTCTTCGAGGAGATCGCCAAGTTCCGCGCCGCCAGGCGGATCTGGGCCCGGTGGCTGCGCGACACCTACGGCGCGAAGACCGCGCGGGCCCAGTGGCTGCGCTTTCACACCCAGACCGCCGGGGTGTCGCTGACCGCGCAGCAGCCGGACAACAACATCGTGCGCACCGCCATCGAGGCGATGGCCGCCGTGCTGGGTGGCACCAACTCCCTGCACACCAACGCACTGGACGAGGTGCTGGCGCTGCCCAGCGAACGGGCCGCGCAGATCGCGATACGCACCCAGCAGGTGATCGCCGAGGAGACCGGCGTGGTCAACGTGGCCGATCCACTCGGCGGCTCCTGGTACGTCGAGGCGCTGACCGACGAACTGGAACGCCAGGCCGAGCAGGTCTTCGCCCGGATCCGGGACATGGGTACCGACGGCACCATGACCGCCGGCATCCTGCGTGGCATCGAGGACGGCTGGTTCATGGGCGAGATCGCCGACGCGGCGTTCGAGTACCAGCAGAGCCTGGAGAAGCGGGAGAAGCGGGTCGTCGGCGTCAACGTCCACCAGTCCCAGGGCGAGGACGACCTGGAGATCCTGCGGATCAGCCACCAGGTCGAGGTCGAGCAG
>DATCXL010000626.1:0-4559 GCA_036565825.1 Mycobacteriales bacterium | reverse complement strand
CGACGGTTGCCCAGCCAGTCCTACCTGGTCACCCCCGACCGCATTACTCCAGATCCACCCCCGGCGGAAGGTGACGCACCAGAGAGGCGCCTACCACTGGACTCGGATCACCCCGGCCGACCCAAGACCGTTCAGTACTGGGCGATGCACACCGACGACAGCCCGGTATCCCCTCTCGACAGCGAGGTTGACACGGTGTTGTGGTGCACACCGACGGAGGCGTTCCGGCAGCTGAGCTACCGGGGCGACCGCGCGGTGCTACGGGCGTTCGGCTCGGTGGCGGCCGAGGTGACCATGGTGCTGCTGGTCCAGGCACACCCCGGACCGGATCGGGCCAACCTGCTGCGTGACCTGCTGGTGTGGTTCGCGCCACGCAGGATCCTCGCGGCCGACCCGACCGGCTGTGTCCGAACCGTCGGACCACTCGCCACCGCGCTTGGTTGTGACATCGAACCGGCCCCACCGCTGCCCACACCGGAGGCTGGCGGCCACCGTTACCGGCCGGTGCCGGACCTGCTCCGTGACACCGGATCCGGTGGTGTGCCGACGGTACTCTGCCTGCCCGACAACACGGCCGACATGATGGTGGCCTCGGTGTCCGACGAGGACGGTCTGGACAGCGTGGTTGGGGCACCAGTGCCCGGCCACCGACCACCGGTGGGCGGGGACAGCCTGTGGGCACTGGCCTTCCACGCCGGACGGCTCGTTGCCGCGGACTACTACCCCGACTTCACCGCGCCGAAACCGTCACCGGCCGTCTGACCGCCGCCCAGTCACGTGAGTGGGGTGCGCCACCACGGTGGACGGTGACGTGGCGGGCCGGCGCCTGGCGGAGGTCGGCCCACCACGGGTGACCGGTGTGACCGGTGTGGCCGCTATTTGCCGCGGGTGCTCTTGCGGGCGGTGGTCTTCTTCGCTGGCGCCTTGGTGGCCGCCTTCTTGCCAGCCGGCGCCTTGGTGGCCGCCTTCTTTGCCGCGGTGCTCCTGGCAGGAGCCTTGGCCGCCGCCTTGGTACCTGCCGCCTTGGCGGTCCTGGACGGGGCCTTGGTCGCCTTCGTTGTCGGGGCGGCCTTGGCAGCCTTGGCGGTGGGTGCGGCCTTGGCGGTGGTGGTCGCCTTGGTCGTCCTGGCGGCCTTGGCGGTCGTTGCCTTCTTCGTGGCGGCGGACTTCGCGGCGACCTTGGGCAGCTTCTTGGCGCCACTCACGACGTCCTTGAAGCCCTGGCCAGCGCGGAACGCGGGCACTGACGTCTTCTTGACCCGCACCCTCTCGCCTGTTGCCGGGTTGCGTGCGATGCGAGCGGCGCGGTCGCGCTTCTCGAAGACACCGAATCCCGTGATCGCGACCTTCTCCCCCTTGGAGACGGCGCGAACGATCGTGTCGATGAGTCCGTCCACAGCGGTGGTCGCCTGCTTCTTGTCCCCGCCGAAGCGCTCAGTGAGCGCGTCTACCAGCTGGGCCTTGTTCACGTGTCCCTCCCAGGACGCTCCTCGGCCGGTCGGCCGACTCGGGGCGAACGGTAGGCGGGTCAGTGCGTCTGCACAAACACCGCGCCGGCGAAATCCGCTTGTGTCGCAGGTTTTTCCCCGTATCCCGCCCCATGGTCTTGGTGTTCTTACCCACCCTAGGCCCCGGATTCTCCTGCCTTACAAGGCAATCGGCAAAACCGCCCGGAGATCCAACCGGATGAAGTCCTGGTCGTAGCTTCCGTCAGGCCGACGCAGTTCCCCCAGGGCGGCTTCGGTGGCCCGGTCGCGGAACTGCGCGACCGCGTCGGCGGGAAGGACGGCGTCGTAGGCGATGAGCACCTGACTGCGCAGCCAGCCAACGAACGACACGGCATCTGGGAACCCCCTGCGCTGCCGCACCAGCCGGACCCAACCCTGCGGCTCGGCACGCAGACCGGCCCCGGTGAGCAGTTCGGCGTACTGCTCGGAGTCCGGGAAGTACCACGGGTCCACACCACCACCCAGTGCGACAGACTCCGCGTTGAGTACGGCCCGTAGCGGCGCGATCTGACCGACACCGCCGAAGGACGCCCGGAACACTCCGCCAGGTCGCAACGCCCGTGCGATGCCGGCCAGTACCCGCGGTTGGTCCGCGGCCGGGATCCAGTGCAGCGCGGCGACCGACACCACCGCGTCGAACGCCCCCGCCTCGGTGACCTCGGCGAGTCGCTGCGCCGGTGCCCGGGTGAACACGACGTTCGGCGCGCGTACCCGCCGCCGGGCCGTGTCCACCATGTTTTGTGCCGCGTCCACCCCGAGCACCGCACCGTCGGGCACCAGCGTGGCCAACACCGCGGTCAGGTCACCGACGCCGCAACCCAGGTCCAGCACCTGGCCGTGTGGTGACACGGCCAGGCTGGACAACACCGGATCGTCGTACCGGCGGTGGTGCGCGGTGTTCGCGGCGTAGAGCTCGCCGTCCCAGTCGTGGGTCAGCGTCACCGCGCTGCCTGGGTGGTGGGCAGCCAACCGGGCCGCCGGTCCTCGAAGCGGGCGATGTCCTCGACGTGACGCAGCGTCAGCCCGATGTCGTCGAGCCCCTCCATCAGCCGCCACCGGGTGTAGTCGTCCAGCTCGAAGGGTTCCACCAGCGCCCCGTCACCAGCGCCACCGCGTACCTGGCGATCCACCAGGTCGACGGTGATCTCGGTGGTCGGATCGGCCTCGACCATCTCCCACAGCCGTTCGACCGCCGACTGCGGCAGCAGCACGGTCAGCAGCCCACCCTTGAGCGAGTTGCCGCGGAAGATGTCACCGAACCGCGGCGAGATCACCACCCGGAAGCCGTAGTCCTGCAACGCCCACACCGCGTGCTCGCGGGACGAGCCGGTGCCGAAGTCCGCCCCGGCCACCAGGACGGTGGCCTCGGAGTACTCCGGCCGGTTCAACACGAAGTCCGGCTCGTTGGTCCGCCAGGAAGAGAACAGGCCATCCTCGAAACCGGTCCGGCTGACCCGCTTGAGGTACTCGGCCGGGATGATCTGGTCGGTGTCGACGTTGTTCCGCCGCAGGGGCAGGGCGCGTCCGGTGTGGACCGTGAACTTTTCCACTGAAGGTCAGCCTTCCAGGTCTGCGGGCGAGGCGAGGTGGCCGGTCACCGCGGTGGCGGCTGCCACCAGTGGCGAGACCAGGTGGGTGCGTCCGCCCCGGCCCTGTCGGCCCTCGAAGTTACGGTTCGACGTGGACGCGGAGCGCTCACCAGGTGAGAGCTGGTCGGGGTTCATGCCCAGGCACATGGAGCAACCCGCCGACCGCCACTCGGCACCCGCTGCGGAGAAGACCCGGTCCAGGCCCTCGCTCTCGGCCAGTTCCTTGACCCGCATGGAACCGGGCACGACCAGCATCCGCACGCCCTGGGCGACCCTGCGGCCACGCAGCACGTCGGCTGCCGCGCGTAGGTCCTCGATCCGGCCGTTGGTGCAGGATCCGATGAAGACGGTGTCCACCCGGATATCCCGAAGCGGCGTACCAGGACGCAGATCCATGTAGGACAGGGCCTTTTCCACCGAGGCCCGCTCCACCGGATCGGCCAGTTCGGCCGGGTCGGGCACGGTGCTGCCCAGCGGCGCACCCTGACCGGGGTTGGTGCCCCAGGTGACGTAGGGGGTGAGCGCGTCGGCGTCGAGGAAGACCTCGCGGTCGAAGGCGGCGTCATCGTCGGTACGCAGTGACCGCCAGTACTCGACCGCGGTATCCCAGTCGGCACCGGCCGGGGCGTGTGGACGGCCCCTGAGGAACTCGAAGGTCGCCTCGTCCGGCGCCACCATGCCGGCCCGGGCACCGGCCTCGATGGACATGTTGCAGACCGTCATCCGGGCTTCCACCGACAGCGCCGCAATGGCCTCGCCGCGGTACTCGATGACGTACCCCTGCCCGCCGCCGGTACCGATCTTGGCGATCACGGCCAGGATGATGTCCTTGGCGGTGACTCCGGGACGCAGCCGGCCGGTCACGGTGACGGCCATGGTCCGGAACGGACGCAGCGGCAGCGTCTGGGTGGCCAGTACGTGCTCGACCTCGCTGGTACCGATGCCGAACGCCAACGCGCCGAACGCTCCGTGCGTGGAGGTGTGGCTGTCACCACACACCACGGTGGTGCCAGGCTGGGTCAGGCCGAGCTGCGGACCGATGACGTGCACGATGCCCTGTTCCCGGTCGCCCATCGAGTACAGCGGGACGCCGAACTCGGCACAGTTGCGACGCAGTGTCTCCACCTGGGTACGCGAGACCGGGTCGGCGATGGGCCGGCCGATGTCGGTGGTGGGCACGTTGTGGTCCTCGGTGGCGACGGTGAGGTCGGGCCGGCGTACCTTCCGTCCGGTCAGCCGCAGTCCCTCGAACGCCTGCGGGCTGGTCACCTCGTGCACCAGGTGCAGGTCGATGTAGAGCAGGTCGGGCTCGCCGTCGGCTCGCCGCACCACGTGGCTGTCCCACACCTTCTCGGCCAGGGTTTTGCCCATAGGGTGCTCCATCTCGAATAGTGAGACGTTAGTATCGAATCGTGGGACAGTCTAGCGGTATCGGAGTACTCGACAAGAGCGTGGCCATCCT
>DATCXL010000189.1:0-2946 GCA_036565825.1 Mycobacteriales bacterium | reverse complement strand
CCAGCGGCGATCCGACCGGTGCCGGGACGTCGTCCGACCGGGATCCGTCCGGCGGACAGCCGGCCGTGCGGTCGGGTACGCGAGCGTCCTGGCGCCGACGGGTTGTCGGCGAGATCGCCGAGGTGCTCGCCGGCCAGGTCTCGCAGGGCCAGAGCCGAGTCCCCGACGAGCAGGTCGCGCGGTTTCTGGTCGCGCTGCGAGACGACACGGTCCGTGACGCGTGCTGCGACTGGATCGAGGGCGAGCGGGGTGAGGCGGCCCTGGCCCTGTGGAGGCAGCTCGCCACCAGAGCCGTTCCGCCCTACCAGGTGACCCCGTTGGCGTTGGTGGCCTGGTCGGCCTGGCACACCGGCGCCGGGCCACTGGCCCGGATCGCCGTCGACCGAGCGCTTGCCGGCGATCCCGGGTGTCGGCTGGCCCTACTGTTGGAGGAGGCACTTGACCGCGGTGTGAACCCGGCGACGGTACGCGGCCGGCCGCGCGGACAGCGCCGACGGTCCCGCACCCATCCCGGCACCCGTCGGTCCGGTCGTGGCACGCCCGGCACCGCCAGCCCAGGCCGTGGCGTTGCCGGCCAGGGTGGTCCCAGCGGGGGAGGTGGGGGAGGCCGGGGTGGCGAGGATGGTCCCGGTGTGCAGGGGCGGTAGGCCGACCGGACCGCACTCGTCGCGTCTGACGGGGCCCGATGATCGACGGGTCGATGCGGTTCCTGGTTTGTGCCACCAGTCGAATGAGCTACTGCACGGCCGGACCTTGACGGGCTAGTCTCACGATGGGTCCGAAGTGGCCTCGTAGTCCTGTCCACCGTGCCCGGGCACGCCAGGGCACTGCCCAACCCGTGACCGTGGACGGGCGGCGAAGCGGCGGGAGGAGTTCTCGGGTCGGACCATGTGCAACAAGGGAATCATGATGCCGAGCTTGCCGTTCGCCACCAGACACCACGGGCGGACGCCGGGTGCTTCGGGACACCCATGACGTTGCGCTTTCCCACGCCCAGTGGCGATGCGGTGATCCCGCTCGGGAAGTTCGCACTGCCTGATTCTCGGTGCTCGATCGGTGGTCCGAAAAGGCCCTGTTCGAGTCGCGGGCTGTTGGAGGAACAGCTTCGGCGGATCCGCGACGACGAGCATCTACTCTGCATGCTGCTGGAGTTGACCTTCCACCACCAGGCCAGTGGAGCCGGTGACCGTGCCCTGCTCGCTGCCGAACACGCCGTGTTGGTTGCCAACCGGATGGAGGATCCGGTCTGGGGCGGTCGGGCGCTGTGTGCCCGGAGCATGGCCCGCCGGGCGAGGCGTGACTACGAGAACGCGTTGGACGACGGTGTCGCGGCGATGCGGGTGATGGAGAAGTGTGGGGCGAACGGAGACCGTGCCTGGTCCCAGGTTTCGTTGGGCGTGTTACATCACGAGCTGGGTGAGGATGTCGGCGCGGTCAGTTACCTCACCGAGGGTCTGGGTATCGGCCAGGAGGACGGCAACCATCGACTTGAGGCCGCGGCGATGCACACCCTCGGCCGGCTCGCCGCGCGCAGCGGCAAGTACGACCTGGCCTGCGAGTACGGCGTACGGGCACTGAGCCTGCGCCGCGCCCATGGCGGGACCACCGAGATCGTCGAGTCGCTCGCCCTACTCGCGGAGGCTTCACTGCGGCAGTGGCGGGACAACGACGAGGTACTTGATGCCATGCCGCTGCTCAACTGCGCCCGCGAACACCTCGACGAGGCACTGGCCCTGGTCTGGCGGTATGGCAACCGCAACATGGAGGCCATGCTGCTGTCCGACCTCGGTGAGGTACTGATCGGTGCCGGTCAACCCGAGTCGGTGATAGCGCTGCTGGAGGCGGTGCTTCCGGAACTGGACCACATCGACAACCGGGCCGGGTTATGCCGGTTGCTGGCCACGCTCGGCACTGCGTACACGGTCACCGGTGAGGACGCGTGGGCGCTGGCTACGCTGGACCGCGCCCTGGTCGTTGCCGACGAGTCCGAGGTGCCGGCCCTGGCCCAGCCACTGCACCGTGACCTGGCCCGGGTGCACGAGCGGCTGGGTGACCTGGGCGCGGCCCTGGCCCACCACAAGGCGTACCACCAGGCGCTGCGGCGCAGCGAGATCGCGCGCACCATCGAGCAGTCCCGACTGCACGCCGTACGTCTGGAGATCGAGGAGTCTCGCCGCGAGGCTGCCCGGCTGCGTGAGGAGGCGGCCAGTCTGCGCACCAAGATTCAGGGACTGCAACTGCGCAGCCGGCAACTCGACGCGTTGGCCCGTGAGGACTGGCTCACCGGGGTGGCCAACCGGCGCACACTCGACCAGTGGCTGGCCGAGGCGCTCGCTCTGGCACGCACCCACCTGCGCCCACTGGCGGTCGCGCTGGCCGACATCGACCATTTCAAGTTGATCAACGACAGGCACTCCCACCAGGTGGGCGACGTGGTCCTTCGGGAGACCGCGCGCATCCTGTGTCGGCACGTACGCCGGTCGGACCTGGTGGCGCGGTACGGCGGCGAGGAGTTTGTGCTCGCCTTCCCGGACGCGACCGTGGTACAGGCTGTGACGGTGTGCGAACGGATCCGGCTGGACGTGGCCCGGCACGAGTGGTCGCGCATCTCGCCGGATCTGCGCGTGACGATAAGCATCGGGGTCGCCGACGGAATGCGTTCGGCCAGCGCCGAAGACGCGCTGGCCGGTGCGGATGCTCAGATGTACCGCGCGAAACGAGATGGTCGCAACGCAGTGCACCCGACCCCGTACTCTCAGGACACGTGAGGGAGGAGTTCGACCGACTCGCACGGGCCTACGCCGACGCGCAGCACGACGCGCAACGGCTGGACGCCGCCGTCGCGCTGACGATGGCACTGGCCGAGTCGGGCGAACTGGGCCGGGCCGCCGACGCGGCCCGCGGCGCCAGGCGTTACGCGGTGGTGCTCGGTGACCAGCGCAGCCA
>DATCXL010000623.1:0-2130 GCA_036565825.1 Mycobacteriales bacterium | reverse complement strand
CCGGGCCACGGCCGACACCGGCCGGGCCGGGGAAGGCACCGGCCGGCAGGGCGGGTGGACCGCCGCCGGGGTGGTCTGCCTGGTCGCGGCGTTCCTGTGCTGGGCGGTGGCCGGTGAGTCGGTGAGCCTGGTCGGTATCGCCCAGGGCACCCTGTTCCTGTCCCTGCCGCTGGTGTTCGGCTCGCTGTCCGGTGTGCTGTGTGAACGGTCCGGCGTGATCAACGTGGCCATCGAGGGGCAGTTCCTGTTCGGCGCGTTCGCCGCGGCGTTCGCCGGTTCACTGGCCCACAACCTGACGGTCGGACTGCTGGCCGGCGGGATCGCCGGGTTGCTGCTGGGCGCGGTGCTCGCAGTGTTCTCGATCCGCTACCTGGTCGACCAGGTGATCCTCGGCGTGGTGCTGAACGTGTTCGCGCTGGGGCTGACCGGGTTCCTCTACGACCGGCTGCTGCAACCCAACGCCGACCAGTACAACAACCCCGGCGTGTTCCCCACCATCCGGATACCGGTGCTGGCCGACATCCCGATCGTCGGACCGGTGCTGTTCGACTCGAACATCTTCCTTTACCTGGCCTACCTGCTGCTCGCGGCCATCCACATCGGACTCTTCCACACCAGGTGGGGGCTGCGGGTGCGGGCGGTCGGCGAACACCCGCAGGCCGCAGACACGGTCGGCATCAGGGTGCTGGCCACCCGCTACCGCAACGTGCTGGCCGGTGGTTTCGTGGCCGGCATCGGTGGGGCGTTCTTCACCATCGGAGCGGTGAGTGGGTTCACCAAGAACATGACCTCGGGCAAGGGCTTCATCGCGTTGGCCGCGCTGATCTTCGGACGGTGGAGCCCGCTGGGCGCGATGGCCGCCGCGCTGCTGTTCGGGTTCGCAGACCAGTTGCAGTTGGTGCTCTCCGGTATCGGCACACCCATCCCGTCCCAGGCGCTGGCCTCCGCGCCATACCTGGCCACTATCTTCGCGGTGGCCGGACTGGTCGGAAAGGTCACCGCACCGAAGGCGGATGGGAGGCCCTATGTCAAGCAGTGAGGGTGGCGTGCGTGTGGACTGGCCCGAGTTGCGGTCCGCCGCGCTGACCGCGATGGGACGCGCCTACGCGCCGTACTCGGGGTTCCCGGTGGGCGCCGCCGCGCTGGTCGACGACGGCCGCGTGGTGGTCGGCTGCAACGTGGAGAACGCCTCCTACGGGTTGACCCTGTGCGCCGAGTGCGGGCTGATCTCCGCACTGCACGCCAGCGGCGGCGGCCGGCTGGTCGCGATGTGCTGCGTGAACGTGGAGGGTGCGGCGCTGATGCCGTGCGGGCGGTGCCGCCAGTTGCTGTGGGAACACGGCGGGCCCGACCTGCTGGTGGAGACACCGGCCGGGGTGCGACCGATGATGGACGTGCTGCCCGACGCGTTCGACGCCGCGGACCTGCGGTGACCCTGGCGTCAGGGCCGGCCCGGTTCGACGCCATCGACGTCATCCGTACCAAACGGGACGGCGGGCGGCTGTCCGACGATGCCATCGACTGGATCATCGCCGCCTACACCGCCGGGCAGGTCGCCGAGGAACAGATGTCCGCGCTGCTGATGGCCATCCTGCTGCGCGGAATGGAACCGGCCGAACTTTCCCGGTGGACCACCGCGATGATCGACTCCGGCGAGCGGATGGACCTGTCCGGGTTGGACCGCCCGACCGTGGACAAGCACTCCACCGGCGGGGTCGGCGACAAGATCACCCTGGCCCTGACGCCGCTGGTCGCCGCGTGTGGGGCGATCGTGCCGCAACTGTCCGGGCGCGGGCTCGGGCACACCGGCGGCACGCTGGACAAACTGGAATCCATCCCCGGTTGGCGGGCTCAGGTCGACCGGGCCGGCTACCTGCGGCAGCTCGCCGAGGTGGGTGCGGTGGTGTGCGCGGCCGGCGCCGAGTTGGCCCCGGCCGACCGGCGGCTCTACGCGCTGCGCGACGTGACCGGCACGGTCGAGTCCATCCCGTTGATCGCCAGTTCCATCATGAGCAAGAAGATCGCCGAAGGAGCCGGCGCGCTGGTGCTGGACGTGAAGGTGGGTTCGGGCGCCTTCATGAAATCCGTCGGGGATGCCCGTGCGCTGGCCCGCACCATGGTCGAACTGGG
>DATCXL010000141.1:0-2395 GCA_036565825.1 Mycobacteriales bacterium | reverse complement strand
ATGCCGGACAACGCCTCGATCCCGCGCCAGCCCCGCTCGACCGCGTAGCTGACCACGTCATCCCAGGTCTCCCCCGCCTGCACCCGCAGCCGGATCGCCTCGCCCGGCAGCCGCTCGATTCCCCGCGTCGTGACGCGGATGGCGGTACCGTCGAACCCCTCATCCGCCACCACGAGGTTCGACCCGCCGCCGACCAACAACCAGTCCTCGCCGCTGGCCCACACGTCCTGCGCGGTTTCGACGAGCTGGTCGGGATCGGTGGGGCTGAGCAGCGCCCTGGCCGGCCCGCCCACCCGCATCGTGGTGAGTTGCGAAAGGTCCACTGAGGCGACGGTCACGGCGCGAGGCTGACCCGCGCCTGGGCCTTGCCGAGCACGGTGCGCCCGTCGAAGGTGACGGTGAGGTCGATCCGCACCAGGCCGGATTCGAGCGCGCCGACCGTCGCGACGACGCTGACGAGCGCGCCGGAGGTGGCGTCCACGGGGATGGGGCGAGTGAACCGCACCTGGTAGTCGACGATCCGGCCGGGGTCCCCGATCCAGTCGGCGACGGGCTGGACCGCGAAGCCCATCGTCAGCATCCCGTGCGCCAGAACGCCGGGCAACCCGACCGACTGGGCCATGTCGTCCCGGTAGTGGATGGGATTGAAGTCTCCGGATGCGCCGGCGTACCGGACCAGGGAATCCCGGCTGAGCGCGTATTCGGCCTGGGCGACCACGCGCCCGACTTCGAGGTCGTCCTCGGTCATTCGTCCCCCCTGACGACCAGCGTGGAGATAGCGCTCACGACGTGCTCACCCACGGCATCGACGATCGTGGACTCCGCGGTGACCATGAAGTGGCCGCCGAGCGACTTCACCGCGGTGACCACGAGGGTGGCGGTGAGCTCATCGCCGGCCACGATCGGCCGGGTGTAGCTGAAGCGTTGATCGCCGTGGACCACCCGGCTGAAGTCGATGCCCGCGTCAGGCTCGGCCAGGAGCTGCGCCAAGGCGCGTTCCTGGACGACGACGGGGAAGGTGGGCGGCGCGACGATGTCCGGATATCCTGCCGTTGCCGCCGCCAGCGGGTCGTAATTGATGGGGTTGGTGGCAAAGACGGCGCGGGCGAATTCTCGGATCTTCTCCCGTCCGACCAGATACGGTTCGGTCGGCGGAAAGGCGCGCCCCTCGAGGTCGGGGTTTACTGGCACGGGTTCCATCCTATTTGGCGGCAGGAACGCGAGAACCCCGGACCAGTGTCGATCCGGGGTTCTGCGCACGCCCTGCGTGCGAATTCTGGGCGATGGACCTACTGGCAGCTATCGCACTGCAGAAAATCCATCGGGTCGACGGGAACGGAGTAGCCGCCGACGGTCTCGGTGTCGTTGTCCATGGGAACCTCCTCCAAAAAGTCTGTCTGACACCCCTTGCGCGGTGTGGTTACCCACTATATAACAGGAATGACACGGATGTCATTCCACAACATGTAGTGTTTTGAACTTTTTTTCTGAACGCAAGAATATCGCCGACCACCGACATTCCCGGCTGGTCGGCTCCAGCATCCCGAGGTCGCTAGAACGTAATTGAGCGGTTATAGTTGCTGGGTCGTCCGATTCACCCTAGGGGTCGACCGACTTGGAAGGTAAAGCGCATCAGTAAACCCGTCGGAAAGCTCGCGGTCATGACCGTCACCTGCTGCCTCGTGGCCACGGTGGCACTTCCGATGTACGCATCTGCCGAACCCGAGACGAGAGTCGCCCCCGACCAGGGGCAGGTCCAGACCCTGATGAACTGGGTCACCACCTCCCCCGCAGCACCAGTTCGGGACGGTTACTCCGTCACGATGCCCGCGCCCGTCGCAGCGCCCCGGCCGATCACGAGGCTGGCGACGAGCCACGCGTTGGTCATCAACCCGCCTGCGCAGACCTACAGCGGCGCCGCAGTCCTCGAGTACGCCGCCCAGTTCGTCGGCAAGGTCCCGTACGGCATGGGCAACAGCCCGACCACCAGCTTCAGTTGCGATGGCTACACCCAATTCGTCTTCGCCGCCTTCGGCATTTCCCTATCACGCGGCGCCGACCGTCAGGCCGCCCGCGGAGTCCGGATCGCCAAAGCCGACGCCGTCGCCGGAGACCTCGTCTGGTGGCCCGGCCAGCACATCGGCATCTACGACGGAGCCGGCGGGATGTACAACTCCCCCGACTGGGGACGCTACGTCGAGCACGTCAAGAGCCTCTGGGGCAGCCCGGTGTTCGTCCGCCTCTCGGTCTAGCGCCTGGCGACTCCGCTACAACTGCCTTAGGTTGCCTCGACCAGGGAGATTACGACACTGCCTCTCTTCCGTCCGGTTTCGACGTGGGCGTGCGCACTCGAAGCCTGCTCCAGGGTGTACTGCCTGTCGATGACGGGTACGTA
>DATCXL010000127.1:0-3022 GCA_036565825.1 Mycobacteriales bacterium | reverse complement strand
CGTGAGTCGTCCTGCGGCGAGGGCCTCGGTGATCTGTTCCGGGGTCATCTGCCGCAGTTGCTCTTCGGTGATGGGTGCGCCTTCCCCGGGCCCGCCGGTGATCGGTGCGCTGGAACGTGCCGCGGGCGCCTGGCCTGCGGTCTTGAACTGTGGGTGTCCGTCCGTCCAGGACTTGACCGCGTCTGCGATCTGGGTGGTGAACTCCGCCGTGCCAGGCGCGGCGGTCACCGAGCCGTTCAGCGAGTCGGTGAACGACCTGGAGTCCAGCAGTCGGTCCGGGTCGGCGCCGGTTTGCCCGGCGGCTTGGTACACCGACAGGTGCAACGCGGCGGTGTGCGCCTGCTTCTTGGCTGCCTCGACCTGTGCGGCGAGTTGCGCGGGGTCGGGTGGTTCGTCACCGGTTTGGATACCCAGGGCCTTGGCGACGGCCTGGGCCATCTCCTTACGTGCCTGGTCGGCGGCGTTGGCCTTGGCCGAGGTCCGCGCCTTGGACGCTTCGGAGCGGGCGTCACGGATGAGGGTCTGTGCCCAGTCGGGGAGGGAGGCGATGTCCTGCCCGTCGTTGGCCGGTGGCTGTGCCGGGTCGGCCGGTGGGTGTGGGGGCATGTCCGCCGGTGACGGTGCCGGGGGTGTGGTGGTCGGGTCTGGTGCTCCGGCTGGGTCGGTCATGGTGTGCCCTCCTGGGGCTGGTTGTCGGCCCGCGCCCGGCGGGCTTACCAATGTTCGTCGCCAGTGTTGACAACGTGTGGGGGTGCTTCCTATACTGTCAACAACGGCGACAAACTAGGGAGTCATCAACATGGACCTCGCGCTGTTCCCGATCCCGACGGTCGACACCACCGACCGCATCCCCGGGCAGCTCGACCTGCTCGACGCGATCGCCGACGCGGCCACCACCACGCCGACAGTCGACGTCATGCCGTGCCCGGCCGGGGTGCTGTGGGACGTGCCCGAACTGCGCGGCCAGATGGTGCTCGCGTGACGCGGCGATACCTGTCCGCGGCCGAGGTCGGCGCCCTGCTGGACGTCGGCCGGTCGGCGGTCAACAAGTGGAGGGAACGGCACCCGGCCGGGTCGGCTCACCCGTTCCCGGAGGCTGACGTCACGGTGGGCGAGGTGCCCGGTTGGGTGCCCGACAGGATCAGTGAGATAGAGGCGTGGCGGGCCGGTCTACCCGGACGCGGCCGGCGGCCGAATCAGCCGGAGTAGTCCACCTGCAACGGTGTCACGCGGGCGTGCCCACGAAGCCACATGGTGGCCAGGACACGCTCGCGTGCCGTCGGTGCGTCCGGACGATGCGGGCAGTCGGTGAGGGGCAGACCGTCGCGTGCGGCCTGCTCACCGGCCGCCACCGCGTTGGCCATGTCCGTCGCCGCGCTCACGTCAGGAAGTCCCCTCGCGCACCCCGGATTCGCCGGAGCGCACCACCGTCACCGAGTAGTCCGGTCTTCCACTCCTCGAACGTGGGCCGGCCGTTGTCGTCCCACCACTCGCGAAGTTCAGGCGAAGCGTACCGCCGGGCCCGGGCCTCGGTACCACTGAACAGGCTGATCGGGTCGATCCCGGCCAACTCCCCCTCACGGGTGAGCATGTTGCCCCTCGTGGCGCCCTCGGCTTCCACAACCGCCTTAGCGATGTGGTCCCGGTAGGACTGTCGGGCCAACTCGTCGAGGTTCCGGCCCGTGAAGCCGGCGCCGCGTAGGGCCTGGATCGCACGGTCCCGGCGCTGACGGTCGACACTGATACCCAGTGCCTCGGCAACCGCCTCTTCCTCGGACATGCCGCCTTCGATCAGCCGTTCGAGTTCGGCGTACTGCCGTTCCTCCTCGGCTTCCTTAGCCTTCTGGCGGCGTTCCCGGTCGGCGGCACGCTTCGCCTCGGCGGCGGCCTCGGCGTCCCGTGCGGCCTGGTCGGCGGCGTCCCTCCGGTCGGCCTCGGTTGACAGCTCGCCGAACCGGTCGAAGTCTCCTTCGGCCAGGGCGGCAGCCATCGCGGTTTGCAGGTCGTCGTCGGACAGCGCGGTCAGGTCATCCCCGACAGTCTCGTCGGGGGTGACGTCGTCGAGGCTGGCCTGTCCGGCAACCGGGGTCCGCAGGTCCGGCCCGTCGACGGGCGCTGTGGTGTCGGCCTGCCGTCGGCCGAGCGCCTCGTCGGCACCGTCGAGAGTGGTCTGGACGTCTGGGCCGACCCTTCCCGCCGCGTCGTCGTGGCCCGGACGCGGGATGTTCCCCGCACCGATCGACTCCCTGTACGGCAGACGCTTGAGCCGAGGATGCGCGGCCAGGTGCGCGCGGAGATCAGCCTGGGCCTGGCGGATCCGGCGGCGTGCGGCGGTCTTCGCCTCGGGTGTCATCGCGGCGGCCTCGGCGACCTTCGCCGAGCGGATCCGCCGTTCCAACGCCCGCTGTTGCTGCCTGGCCTTGTCCCCTTCCGGGTCTGCTGTATGGGTCGGCGCCCGAGTCACCCCGGGCAGGTACACCGACACCGAATGCCGACACTGGGGGTGTTGGAAGCCCTTACGGCGCGCACCCTCCAACGTGTCGACCACGGGCACGGTGACCATCTGCCCGTCGTGGATCGCGTGCTCCACCTGGATGGTTCCGGTCCGCCCACCGAGAGACAGGACCTTGCCCTCGAACGGCCGGCAGATCGGGCATTCCTGCGGCGCATCCGACACGATCACCAGGTCGTGGCCGATCGCGTCGAGTCGGTCAGTCTGGCCCTGGACGGCGGCACGCTGAGCGACGGTCCGACCGGCCATCTCGACGTACGTCGACAACTGCCAGCGGCGCCCCGCCCGGTCGACGAACGACATGATGCCGTCGCGGGTGAGCCGCGTCCACATCGCCTGGGATGCCTGCCGGCGGGTCTGCACCCCGGTCAACACCCTGGCCGCGCCAGCGGCCTGAACCTCCCTGAACGCATCCAGGACGTTCCGTAGGACGTTGGACGACCGCACCCCGACGTCCTGGTGCACCGCGGTCGCCAGCGCCTCCACAGCGGCGAACCCGGGCGTCTGCTC
>DATCXL010000116.1:0-2271 GCA_036565825.1 Mycobacteriales bacterium | reverse complement strand
CCCGCAGCATGGCATCGGAGCCGGCGAACAGGCCATGCGCGCGGGCGCCGTCGTCGCGTCCACCCCCGTCCGGCGAACCGGGTCCGGCCAGCGTCGCCAGTCCACCCAGCCCGGCCGCCAGCCGGAACACGCGTTCCTCCGAGCCACGTCTGGCCGCCTCACCGAACAGTGCGTCCAGCCGGTCGTACTCCTCGGCGGTCAACACACAGTCCACACCAGACGGTGATGGTTCCTGGCGTAACAGCACCCGTAACGCGGTGTGCAACCGAACGAAGGTGATCGGCGCTGCCAGTTGTTCACACACCTGCCGTAACACGGTGGCATCCACGCTGCGCGCCTCATGGGTGGACTCCGGGGCCGCCGCGTGTACCGCCTCGGCGACGACCGTGGCGACCTGTTCGGCGGTCAGACCGGCCAACGGGTTCACCGAGTCCATCTGGTCTGGCAGGGTGAGCAGGCTGGACGGACAACCACCGTCGGCGGCGATCGCCCGCAGCGGCCCGGTCACCCGGTCCCCGGACAGGTCCAGCACGGTGACCTGGGCTCCAGAACCCAACAGTGATCCAACTGTGGCCGCCAGCAGGTGCCGCCAGCCCTGCGGGCCACCGCCGCACACGTCGGCGCGTTCCACCGTCGCCGGCCGGATCGGAAACCACTGCGCCGTCGAGGTGGCCGACTGGCCCGCCCGGTGCTCGTGGGCTCGCCGGCGACGCCACCATCCGACGACCCGCTCCTGTAGTTCGGTGTGTCGGGCGATCGACCCGGCCAACCAACTCCGGTACGCGACGTCGGCGCGGTGGCGCAGCCAGGCCGGACGCAGCGTCGCGCGCCAGCCGTAGCCGACGGCTCCCAGCGCGGGCAGTGTTGCCGCGAGGGGGCCGAACGGGACACCGAACCCGATCGCCACCGCGGCCAGCGCCACGGTGATCCGGGCGCTGGTCCGCCGGTTCCTTTCGGCCCGGTCGACCCGGGCTGCCAACCGTGCCGACCAGTCCGGTGTGGCCGGGTCCAGCGCCGGAGGTTCCTCGGCGAAGACCGGTACCGCGGTGCGCGGGTCGCGGTACTCCCAGCCCCAGCGCTCGGTCGGGGCGATCATGCGGTCAGGCAGCGGTGCGCCGCCCATCGGTCACGCCACCACCTTCGGCGGGGTGCCTGCCGCGATCGGTAGCGCGGTGGACTGTCCCCCACCCTGTCCGGGGAGCAGTCCGGGGAGCAGACCCTCACCGCGGCCCAGCGCGGTCAACTCGGCGGTGGCACCGGCGACCACCTCGCCGGCCGACCGGCCGCGGGCGTCACGCTCCAGGTCCTCCTGGGAGGTGAACCGGTGCCCGCAGCCACGGCAGTGCGGAACCTCGCGGGCCGACCAGGTGGCGCACCGTGCGCAGGTGCGGAACTCGACCAGCGGCAGGTTCTCGTCCAGTCGCCGCCGGGCGGCCACCGCCAACGCCCAGCGGTCCCGGGTGGCCCGCACCCAGCCGGCCAGTTCGGCGTCCGGGACGGGCTGGCCACCGGCACCGCGTACCGCCTCGACGGTCCGGGCCAGCGCCCGGCGCCCGGCAGGGCCAGGCCGGCCGGTGGATCCCAGCGTGGTCAGTAACGGGTACCAGCCCAGTACGACCAGCACCAGCAACCCGCCGCGTGGGCGTCGCCATCGGCGTACCAACACCGGCCGGCCAACCCGTCGCTCCACCGGTAGCCAGCCGTCCTGGGCGCACACCGCCCGGTCCAGCAGGGCCAGTTCGGGGTCGTCGAGGATGGGGGTGGGCAGGGCAAGGTGCGCGTACGAGCGGCCGGCCCATGCCGCCGGCGGGACACCCGCCCGGTCCGCCATCGGATCCTCCCCGCCACCTGCTTCACAGCCGGAAAGCGTGTAGCCGAACAGCCTGTAGCCGACCGAGCGTACCTGTCGCCGGAACGCTCAGTCACCCCCCGAACACACACGGGTACGACAGCGGTGATGGTCCGGCACCGCTCCCATTCACGGATTCCAGGCGCCGCTCCACCAGGAGGGAGAACACCTCTCGTTCATTGATCTTCTGGGCTTGCGCCCGTCCCGTAAGGTCCCCGGGATGCGCATCACGAAGTACACACACTCGTGCGTACGGCTGGAACACGACAGCGGCGGGGTTCTGGTGATAGACCCTGGCGTCTGGAGTGAGCCCCGAGCGTTACGCGGAGCGGATGCGGTCCTGGTCACCCACGAGCATGGGGACCACATCGACTCTCTTCGCCTGGCCGGCCTCGGAGCACCGGTGTACGCACCTGTCGGAG
>DATCXL010000613.1:0-2341 GCA_036565825.1 Mycobacteriales bacterium | reverse complement strand
CGGCCGGGCTCGCCGCGGCCGAGGCGGCACTGTGCCGGGTACTCGACCACAGCCTGGCCGGGCTGCACCCCGAAGGTGTGCGGGCCGCCGAGATGGCGGTCCGACTGGTCCGCTGGTTGTCCGACGCACCGTCGGCCGAGGTCGGTTCGGTGGCGGCCGGGGTGCGCACGCACCTGGCCGAGTGGGGTTGGGTGGACCGGGCGTTGGCCGTGCTGTGGGCTGGCGACCCGACCAGCGACCCGGTCGTCGGCCGGGCCTACCGGGCGGTCTACCAGGCCGTGCGGGAACGCCGCGACGCTCTCGACCTGCGCTTCGCCGACCGGCTCGCCACGTGGACCGCACACGCCGGCACGCTGGCGCCCGGCGACTGCCTGCTGGTGGAGGACGTGCTGGCAGAGGTGGTGCTGCCGCTGGCCCGCACCGCCCCTCCCCTGGTGCTCGTGCTGGACGGGATGAGCAGCGCGGTGGCGGTGGAACTCGGCGAGGAACTGGGCCGGTCCTGGATCGAGGCGTCGGTGCGGCCGGGCCGGCGGGCCGCCGCCGTCTCGGCGATCCCGTCGGTCACCCGGGTCAGCCGGGCCTGCCTGCTCACCGGCCGACCAACCGCCGGCGACCAACAGGTGGAGAAGGACGGCTTCACCGCGTTCTGGCGGGCCCACCGCACCGACGCGGTGCTGTTCCACAAGGGAGAGATCGGCGGGTCGGCCGGGCAGCGACTGGCCGAACCCCTGGTGGCCGCGATCGCCGGTGACGGCGTGGTCGGAGTGGTGCTCAACACCATCGACGACGCGCTGGACCACGGCCGGGAGGGCGGTCGGGCCGGCTGGTCACTGGCCGACATCGGTTACCTGCCCGAACTGCTCGACGCGGCGCGGGGTGCCGGCCGGCCGGTGGTGCTGGTCTCCGACCACGGGCACGTGCTCGAACGTGGCCCGGCCGACCAGGGGCCGCGGGCGGCGTCCGGAGTGGAGTCGGCCCGCTGGCGCACCGCCGGCGCCGGCGGTAATGGCACTGCCGGTGCTGCCACTGTCGTTGCTGTTGGTGACGGGGAGGTGGAACTGGCCGGGCCCCGGGTGCTCTACGGGGACGGTCGGGTGGTGGTGCCCTGGCGGGAGGACATCCGGTACACGCCCCGGCACTCGGGCTACCACGGTGGCGCGTCACTGGCCGAGATGACCGTGCCGGTGCTGGTGCTGGCCCCGCCGGCGGTGGGCCTGCCCACCGGCTGGGCGGTGTTGCCGCCCGAGTCGACCACCCCGTCGTGGTGGCACCGCCGGCCCGACACCCAGCCCGACGCCCAGCCCGGTTCCCCGCCCGACAGCCCGGGGGCCTCGGTCGTGCCCCCGCCCGCACCGGTCGTCCAGAGTGGACGTCGGAACCGGACGAGGGCGGTCCCGCCGGGGGCCGAGCCGCTGTTCGCGATCGCGACCGAGCCCACACCGGTGGCCCCCGATCCTCCGGCACCGGGCGGTGCCGACACGCTGGGTGCCCGGGTGGTGGCCAGTGACGTCTACGCCGCACAGCGCAGGTTCGTCCGCAAGCCACCGGCCCCGGCCACGGTCGCGGCGGTGATCGACGCGTTGGCCGAAGCTGACCAGACCCTGTCACTGGCCGCGGTGGCGGCGGTCGCGGGTCGTGCCGCCCGCCGCCCGGAGGGTTTCGCGGCCACCCTGGAAAGGCTGCTCAACGTGGAGAGCTACGAGGTGTTGTCCCTTGAGGACGGTGGCCACACGCTTCGGCTCAACGTGTCGATGCTGCGCACACAGTTCGGCCTGGAGGCGGGGTGAGTGGCGGGATGAACGGCGGGACGGTCAGCGCGGCCCGGCGGCGGGAGGTCATCGACGCGCTGCGCCGGGGCACCGTGCCACAGGCCGGGCTGGACCTGTTCGCGGTCGGCCTGGACCGGTTCGCCGGTGCCGTCGACGACGACCTGGCCACGGTCGCCCGGGGCGGCACCGCGTTCCACGCCATCCGCGGTGAGTACGGCTCGGGCAAGACATTCTTCGCCCGCTGGCTGGCCGAACGGGCCAAACGGGCCGGCCTGGCCACCGCCGAGATCCAGATCTCGGAGACCGAGACCCCGCTGTACCGGCTGGAGACCGTGTACCGGCGGCTCACCGAACGGTTGACCACCGCCACCCATCGGCCCAGCGCGCTGCGCGCCGTGGTCGACTCGTGGTTGTACACCCTGGAGGAGGAGGTCCTCGACGGAGGCGACGTCGCCGAGGACGACGCACCCGGGTTGGCCGACGCGGTCGACGCGCTGATGGAACGCCGGCTCGCCGAGGTGGCCCGCAGCACCCCGGCGTTCGCCGCGGCACTGCGCGGCTACCGGCGGGCG
>DATCXL010000078.1:0-4137 GCA_036565825.1 Mycobacteriales bacterium | reverse complement strand
TGGCCCGGTTCGTCGGCGCCGCGCCGCCGCCCGGGCACGGTCCGCACCGCTACTACTTCGTCGTGCACGCGGTGGACGTCGAGTCGCTCGGCGTGGGCCCGGATGCCACCCCGGCGTTCCTCGGCTTCAACCTGTTCGGTCACACCCTGGCCCGGGGCGTGATCACCCCGGTGTACGAACAGTAGGCAGGAACCTGTCGGGAAACCTGTCGGGTTCGTGGGCGGGGCGGACGTCGCCGGCACCGACGTCGTCCACCCCGCCCACGCCCACTCAGCCCACCCTGCCCACTCCTCTCGCTCCGCCCAGCAAGCAGCGGCAAATCATTCAAATATGCATCATTCGATACCTGATCCAGGTATTGGACGCATGAATCCGGGCCCCCTACGGTTGCTGGGTGACCCTGCGTCTGCCCCACGCCCGAGTGGCGGTCGGTGGCTTCGACGAGGTGGTCACCCACGAGGGGTACCGGCGCGGTGAACCGGGTTTCCGACGGGTGAGCCTCGCCCTGTTCGCCGCCGGACTGGCCACCTTCTCGCTGCTGTACGCCGTCCAGGCACTGCTGCCCGCCCTGTCCGAGGAGTTCCACGTCTCACCGGCCGCCTCCGGACTCACCGTGTCGCTGGGTACCGGCGCGCTGGCGCTGCTGGTCGTCCCGATCAGCACACTGTCCGAGCGCTACGGCCGGACCCGGGTGATGACCATCTCGGTCGTCGCGGCGGCGCTGATCGGGCTGGCGCTGGCGGTGTGCACCTCCTTCTCGGTGCTGCTCGGGCTGCGCGCGGTGCAGGGCATCGCACTGGCCGGCCTGCCCGCGGTGGCGATGGCCTACCTGGCCGAGGAGGTACACCCCGACTCGTTCGGCCAGGCCATCGGGCTGTACGTGGCCGGCAACGCGGTGGGCGGACTGTCCGGGCGGCTACTCGCCGGTTTCGTCGCCGGCCTGGTCAACTGGCGGGCGGCGCTGGTCGCGGTGGGGGTCAGCGCGGTGGCGTGCGTGCTGGTGTACCGGGTGGCGTTGCCTCGTGCCTCGAACTTCAGGCCCGCCCCGCTGCGGTTCGGACCACTGGTCGGTGGCCTGCGCGAGCACCTGGCCGACCGGCAGATGCGCCGACTCTTCCTGCTGGGCATGCTGCTGATGGGGCAGTTCGTCACGGTCTATAACTACCTGAGCTATCGACTGCTGGCCGCGCCGTTCCACCTGCCGCAGACCCTGGTGGGTCTGATCTTCCTGGTCTACCTGACCGGCATCTACGCCGCGGCGGCCGGCGGACGACTGGCCGACCGGATCGGACGGCGGCCCACCCTGATCGGTGCGGTGGCGGTTGCCGCGGTCGGCGCGTTACTCACCCTGCCCAACGTGCTGCCACTGATCGGGATCGGCCTGATCGCGCTGACCGTCGGGTTCTTCGCCGCGCATGCCACCGCCAGTGGGTGGGTCAGCGCCCAGGCGCGCACCGGCCGGGCGCAGGCCGCGGCACTGTACCTGTGCGCGTACTACGCCGGCAGCGCCGTGATCGGCTGGTTCGGCGGCGTGCTGTATGCCTGGGCCGGATGGCCCGGTACGGGCGGTTTCGTACTGGCACTGCTGGTGGTCAGCCTGGGCGTCGGGCTGACACTGCGGTCCCCGGCGGCATCGGGCGCGGTCCGGTCCGATCCCGGCGTGGAGTTCCACCCGGCGTCCCCCTGAGAGCGCCTGACACAGCGCCGCACAAGGCACCGCACACGGCACCGCACACCGTGCCGCGCATCGTGGCAGGCATAATCGATGCGGATATGGATGGGTCCTTCGACGCGCTGAGCGTCCTCGCACCCCGGCTGCGGCAGTTCGCCGCCGTGGCCACCGAGCAGCACGTCACCCGGGCGGCTGCACTGCTCGGCATGCCGCAGCCCACCGTGTCACGCACCGTGGCCCGGCTGGAGGCCGACCTGGGCGTTCCGTTGTTCGTCCGCCAGGGCCGGGGGGTGACGCTGACCCGGCAGGGTCGCATCCTGCTCGGTTACGTACAGCGTGCGCTGGCCGAACTGGAGACGGGTCACGCCGAACTCGCCGAGGACGCCAGCCCGGTCCGGGGCCGGGTGGCGTTCGCGTTCCTGCACACCCTGGGCGCCGAGGCGGTGCCCACCCTGCTGCGTGCCTTCCGGGCCGCCCACCCGGGCATCCGGTTCACCCTGGTCCAGGACGGGGCCGGCGCGATGCTGGCCCGACTGCTGGCCGGTGAGGTGGACATGTGCCTGACCTCACCACTGCCCGACGAACCCGGGGTCGCGACCAGGGCGCTGAGCGTCCAGCCGCTGGACCTGATCGTGCCGCCGGGCCACCCACTGGCCAACCGGCGCCGGGTGCGGCTGGGGGAGGTGGCCGGCGAGGACTTCGTCTGCCTGGAGCCAGGCTACGGACTGCGCCGGATCAGCGACCAGTTGTGCGACCAGGCCGGGTTCACCCCGAAGGTGGCGTTCGAGGGTCAGGAGGTGGACATCGTGTGCGGGTTGGTCGCCGCCGGGCTGGGTGTCGCGCTGGTGCCGACCCGAGCCGCCGAACACTCACCGGCGGTCGCGCTACGGGTCTCCGAACCCCGCGCCCAACGGGTGATCGGGCTGGCCTGGCCGTCCGACCGGGCCGAAAGTCGCCCGGCCACCACGTTCCGCCACTTCGTGCTGGACCACGCCGAACACCTCCTCCCCCGGTGAGAGCCCGGACCCGGTGAATGGCCGTTACCCGGTACAGCCCTTACCGGTGACCGGCCATCCCAGCCGATGCTGGTTCGGGTGACGCGGTTGGTTCACATGCTCTGCGAGCCAACACGGACGGTGAACGTGATGAGTGGCAGCGAACCGCGATCGGGCGCATTCTCAGCCCATGCGGATGGCTGTACCGACACCCCCCGTCAACCAGGCTCCTGCGATGCGCCCCCGGTTGGGGGTCCGGATCAGGATCGCCCGATGGTTGGGCCTGACCGCCGCGGTCATGTCCAGGATGGCCGGTAGGGGCAGCGGTTCGATCGTCGGTGGCCGGGTGATGCTGAGACTCGCTCCCCGGGCGCTACACCGGATGGCCCGAGGCCGGCGGATCGTCCTGGTCACCGGAACCAACGGGAAGACCACCACCACCCGGATGCTCACCACCGCCATGTCGTTGACCGGCCAGGTGATCAGCAACAGCCGCGGTTCGAACATGCCCGACGGGCTGGTCAGCGCGTTGGCGCGCGACCTTCATGCGCCCAACGCGGTGCTGGAGGTCGACGAGCTACACCTGGCGATGGTCTCCGCGGACGTGAGTCCACATGCGATCGTGTTGCTCAACCTCAGCCGCGACCAACTCGACCGGGTCGGCGAGGTGCGGATGCTGGAGGCAAAACTGCGTCAGGCGATCGCCACCCAGCCGCAGGCCATGGTGGTGGCCAACGCCGACGATCCGCTGGTGGTGTCGGCCGCCGTGGACGCGCCCCGAACGGTCTGGGTGGCGGTCGGGTCCGGATGGTTGGACGACAAGACCACATGTCCACGATGCGGTGGCCCGATCGACATGTCGCAGTCGGACTGGTCATGCACGTGCGGGCTGCGTCGACCTGAACCGACCTGGCGGTTGGAGGACGACAAACTGATCCTCGCCTCCGGTGAGGTGTTGCCACTGAACCTACGACTGCCGGGTCGGGTCAACCGGGCCAACGCCGCGATGGCACTGGCCACCGCGGCCGAACTGGGTTCGACCCCGCAGGCCGCACTACCAGTACTGGCCAAGCTCTCCGATGTGGAGGGGCGGTACCGGCAGGTACGACTGGACGGACGTGTCGCCAGGTTCCTACTGGCAAAGAACCCTGCCGGCTGGGCGGAGATGCTCACCATGCTCGACAACCAGACCAGTCCGATCGTGGTGGTGGTGAACGGTCGGGAACCCGACGGCTGCGACCTTTCCTGGCTGTGGGACGTACCGTTCGAACAGTTGCGAGGGCACGCGCTGGTCGCCTCCGGGGAACGGGCCGCCGACCTCGCGGTTCGGCTGGCCTACGCCGAGGTCAGCCACCAGACCGTGCCCGACCCGATGGCCGCGATCGCCGCGGCACCGAACCTGACCGCCGGTACCAACGGGGGCGGGAACGGTCGGGCCGACGGCCCCGGTGCGACCAGCGTGGCCGGCAG
>DATCXL010000066.1:0-9584 GCA_036565825.1 Mycobacteriales bacterium | reverse complement strand
CGAACAGATCGAGCGAGCGCTGTACGCCGAGGACCCCAAATTCGCCTCGGCGGTGAGCTCGGCGGACCTGCGCACGCACGCCCGCCGACGTGTCCGCCGTGCGGTCGCCCTGCTGGTGGCCGGCATGGTCACTCTGTTCGTCGGGGTGGTGATCAAATCGATCCCGCTCGGCGTGGGTGGCTTCTGCGTCATGTTCCTTGCCGCGTGGTACGCCACCGCGCAGTACAAGCGGATGGTCGGCCGTCCCGATCTACTCGTTGTCGGAGAGAAGGGCGCCCGCCAGCCCCGCGCCAGGGGTCGTCGCACCTCGTTCATCCGTCGGATGGAGGAACGGTTCCGTAGCCGGTTTGACGACCGCTGAGTCTGAGCACCTGTCCGAGGCCGCCCGATCATCGGGCGGCCTCGTGCATGCACGCCCGGGTCTCAACAGCTTTCTTGGAGCTCCAGAGACGGGCTCTGCCCCGGCGAGGGCTGGAGTGACCAGTTAGTGCGGTGACCACCAATGTTCGCCGGGTTCCGGCCGGCCCAGCGCACCGCTGGCGGCGTTGTCGTCGTCGCCGATACAACACAGGTATCGACTCCTCCTCCGCCTTGCCATCGGCACGCTGGCCTCTGCCTCAGACCCTGGCAACATTGGTGGTCACCGCACTAGCGACGCCAGGCGAGTGGTCGCCGGATCGCCTCGCCAATTCCTTCGGCCGCCAGGCTCGCCCGCGCCCAACCGCTGGCCAGCCGCTCCACGAGGCTGGTGAGTACGGAGGGCGGTAGGACCAGGGCGACCCATCTCCGTCGTCGGGATGCCGCATCTTTCAGTCCGTGTCGTACGGCCCGGACAGCGGCCCGCAGGTCGCCGTCCACACCGGCGACCGGGGCATAACGGGCCCGCTCCTCGGCCAGCACGATCAGTTGCAGCCCGGCTGCGGCCGGGCCGGAAAGCGACAGTTCGTCGACCAGGCCCCGGGCGGTCGCCCGCGGTGTGTCGGCCGCGCGCAGGGTCACGTGTAGGTCCTCGGCGCTGGCCAGCAACTCGTCCCAGGCGCTGTGCGCGGCGACCGTTGGTTCCAGCCCGGCCGCGTCGAGCAACCTGCGACGTCTGGTCGTGACCCTGACCAGCATCGGGGCCAGAAGCAGGACCAGCACGGCCAGAATCGCCAGCGTGGTGACCGCGCGGCTGGGCGAGATCAGGCCGGTGTCGGTGTCACCGGAACTCGCGTTGTTCTGTCGGTCGGCCGCGGGCAGCCTGTTCGGATCTGTCGAACGGCTGCCGTCCGGCGCGACCGTGGCGGCGTCGTTTCCCGGGTTCGGCGTGGTCGACGCGCCCGGGTGCGGCGCGTAGGACTGCTCGACCCTGCTGTTACCCGGCAGCGGCGTGGGGTCGAACGGTATCCAGCCCAGGCCCGAGAAGTACGCCTCCACCCATGCGTGCGCGTTGTCCGTACGGACAACCCACGAACCGTCGCGCAGAGAGCCCGGGGTGTAGCCGACGACGACTCTGGCCGGTACCCCGGCGATCCGCAACATGATCGCCATGGCCGAGGAGTACTGCTGGCAGAAGCCCTGCCGGTTGGTCAGGAAGTCGAGCAGATCGTTGCCGGACGAACCAGGCTTGGTACTGAGCGAGTAGGTGAAGCCGCTGTCCGGCCGTAGGAAGTAGTCGAAGATCGCCAACGTCCTGGCGTAGGGAGTGTCCGCTGCCTGGGTCAGGGCCCGCACGGTGTCCTTGACCTGGGTCGGCACGTCCGAGGGGTAATCGCCCCACTGCTGGGTCATCTCGGCGTCGGACACCTGCGGACTGGCCTGCAGTTGGGCGGCGGACGGCCGCAGGTCCAGGAATGACTCGGTGTAGCGCAGGTCACTGGTACTGCCCGCCCGGGTGTAGGCCGTGGACAGGTCCGGCACGTAGTTCCAGTTGCCTGGCAACCCGTCGATCTGGATCGGTAGGCCGAACAGGGGAAGGGTGTTGTCCTGGTAGATGCTCTGGATCTGGATGGTTGCCCGGTACCGCTGTTCGTCGTTACTGCGGAACGTCCCGGTGGGCAGGTTCAGTTGGCTGGACGCGTCCTGCCCACCCCTGAGCCGGCTTCGCTTCCAGTCCCCCTGCCGGTCGACCTCGTCGAGCACCATCTGCCTGATGTAGAAGGGCCGCTGTTGGTTGGTCTGGACCCGCATCACATCCTGTGCCTCGGGCAGCAGCAACTGGTTGCGCATCTGGGTGAAGGGGCTGAGCGAACTCCCGCCCAGCCGAGCCGTGCCAGTGCCGTTGCCTGCACCGCCGAACAGCAGGTACAGCGCGCTGTTGTCGAAACCTGGGATGATCAGCGGCACGGCGACCGCGGTCATCAACGCGGCCACCCCGATCCGCTTGCCGGTCGTCCGGACCGGCCACGGCCGAGGCCGTTGGCCTGGTAGGTCGTCGTAGGGGACTGGCCGCCCCCATCGCAGTATCCGTTCGTGTCCCTCGGCCAACAGCAGCACAAGATATCCGCAGCCGGCCACCATGAATGGCAGCCAACCGACCCCGTCGAAGGCCACGGCGGTCGGGACCGCGTACATGGTGAGCAGGATCAGACCGGCAGTCGCCGGCCGGCGCAGGGCGACCGCGACGGCGTCAATGGCGATGGCGACCAGACCGATGCCCCCGGTGGCGAGCAGACTCAGCCCGGGAGTGGTCGGCGCCGGAGTGGCCAGCGTCCGCACATCCTCGAACCCGTTGTGTAGCGCGTCACCCAGTTCGCGCAGGGATTCGGAGGTGGGCAGCAGTCCAAGGACCGCGCCGTCCGGGGTGAACACCGCGGTGAGGTACAGACCCAGGGTGATCAGGCCCACCAGCGGAACCAGCGCGGCCGGCACCCACAGCCGTCGGGCGCCGAGGTTCACCAGCGTGATGACGCCAACCGCCAACCAGGCGTAGATGGCCCACTGCTGTTCCCGGAAGGTAGACCCGATCGGGGCTGAGCCAAGGATCGTGGCGACCGCGGCGGCCAGCGTCATCCGGGTACCGGTGCTCATGGCCGCCCTCGCTTCACCGCGATCATCGGATACCCGTCGGTGTCCTCTGTAGACCCGGCCGCTCGCCGGCTCTGGTCCACACGTCCGCCAGGCTCGCGCCACGCTCCACATGGACCACCCGCCAACCCGAACGGGCCAGCACCCCGGCCGCCGCATCGCGGGTCCCGACCGATTCCTGCCGGGCCCGTGGCGCCAGGTTCACCCACGTCGTCGAGTCCACCAGCAGCGCGATGCTGACACTCTGGGCCGGCCGGGAGGCGGCCAGTACGTGGGCGTCCTCGACGCTGAGTACACCGAGCACCGCGACCAGTGCGCCGTGATCCTCTCGGCGCAGCCCGGACAGGGCGCCGTCGAGGTGCCGGTTACCAGACGTCGTCACCTCGGCGAGGTAGTCCAGCAGCACACCGTCCTCACCGAGGTCGACCCCGCCCTGCGGTACCCGTCCCTGGTCGGTCAACAGGTTCAGCGAGAAGCCGACCCGGCTCAGTTGGGTTCCCACGCTGGCGACCGCGCTCACCGCCCACTCGAAACTTGAGCCCGGTCCGTCCCCCCGGTGGGCCGCCGCACGGGTGTCCAGCAGCAGTGCGGCGTGACTCTGCCAGGGTTTCTCCACCTGACGCACCATCAGCTTGCCGATACGTGCGGTGGACCGCCAGTGAATCTTGCGCAGGTCGTCGCCGTGCCGGTACTCGCGGGTGGCCGCGTCGTCCTCCCCACGGGAGAACACCGCGCGACTGGTGCTCTCGCCTCCGGAGTCCCAGGAACCGGCCAGTCTGATGGAGGGCAGCGAGTGCACCACCGGGGTAACCGTGAGCCGGTCGAGCGTGCTGAAGCTGCGGGCCAGTTCCACCAGACCGAACGGATCGGACAGGCGCAACCGCAGTGGGCCGATCCGGTACCGGCCACGTACGTCCGAGCGCACCACGTACCGCACCGTCCGGCTGTCGCTCGGGCCGATCCGGTCGACCAGGAACCTGGGCCGCCCGCCCAGCGTGTATGGCAGTTCGTCCTCCAGTAACAACAGGCCGCTGGGCAGCATGGAGATGTTCCGCAGTGTCAGCGCCACCTCGGTCGCCTGACCGGCGGGCACCCGGGTCGGACGCAGCGTCCGCACACAGGTCAACCGGAACCGGGTGCCCGCCACTGCGTAGGCCGCGATGAGGGGCAGGGCGACCAGCAGGCAGGCGACCCGCAGCAGATCCCGCTCTCCGAGCACCAGTGCGCACACGGCCGACGCGAGTCCAGCCGCGAGCAGGCACCGTCCCCGGGTGGTGAGTGCTCGTAGCGCTGTCCGCACCGGCTAGCCCCGTCTGGGCGACTGGTTCGGTGGCGCCTGTTGTTCCGACGACCGGGGCACCGGCACCCGGCGCACCGCCTCGGCGATGACGTTGGCCGGGCCACGCCGGGCGATGGTCGCCTCCGCGGTCAGGATCAGCCGGTGGGCGAGCACCGGCTGTGACAGGAGCTGGATGTCGTCGGGCAGCACGTAGCCCCGCCCGTCCAGCGCCGCGAACGCCTTGGCCGCACGGAGCAGCTGCAGGGTGGAACGGGGCGACGCACCAAGTCTCACCTCGGGCGACTGGCGGGTGGCGGTGACCAGGTCCACGGTGTAACGGCGGACCGGCTCAGACACGTGGATGGACCGCACCGCCGCAATCAACCGGCGCACCTCCGTGGCCGTGGACACCGACTTGAGGGAGTCCAGTGGGTCGTCGCCGGTGTGGTCGTCGAGCATCCGCATCTCGGCCGTCACATCGGGGTAGCCCATCGCCAGGCGCACCATGAAGCGGTCCCGCTGAGCCTCGGGCAGCGGATAGGTGCCCTCCATCTCGATCGGGTTCTGGGTGGCCACCACCATGAACGGAGCCTCCAGGACGTAGGTCACGCCGTCGACAGTGACCTGCCGTTCCTCCATGCATTCCAACAGTGCCGACTGGGTCTTCGGCGAGGCACGGTTGATCTCGTCACCCACGACCAGGTTGGCGAACACCGCACCTGGCCGAAACTCGAAGTCGTGGGACTCCGGGTTGTACACGCTCACACCCGTCACGTCGCTGGGTAGCAGGTCGGGGGTGAACTGGATCCGACGTACCGAACAGTCGATCGACCTGGCCAGCGACTTGGCCAGCTTGGTCTTACCGACCCCGGGGACATCCTCGATGAGCAGGTGTCCCTCGGCGAGTAGTACCACCAGGGCCAGTCGCACCGCGTCGGGCTTACCCTCGATGACACGCTCGACGTTGGCCATGATCCGACCGGTCGCCTCGCCCAACGCGTCCAGGCCCAGAGCCTCGTCCGGCACGTTCTCACCCTGCAGGGCACCGTGCAGTGCCACTCACACTCCTCCTCCACCCTCACGGGTGAGGTCGCCCGCACCCTCACGCTGTCATACGTGCCACGGGCTCCTTCGGTTCCCCGCCCGCAGAGCAGTCGCAGACGCAAGTGTGTCAAATGACTGTCATGGTTACGCCGAAGACGGTGCAGATCGTGACATCTCCATGCCTCCATCTACCGGTACGCAGGTGTCCAACCCGGCCACTGTCAGGTCCCGGCGGCTCGCTTCTGCTACACAGGAGCCGTGGAGATCTGGAACAACCCGTCCTGCTCGAAGTGCGCGGTGGCCCGGGAGATGTTGGACGACGCCGGCGTCGGCTACGAGGTGCGCCCCTACCTGGACCAGCCGCCGAGCGCGGCCGAACTGGCCGGGGTGCTCGACCGGCTGGGCATGCAACCGTGGGACATCACCCGGATGAACGAGCCACGGGCGATCGAACTGGCGTTGTCCGACGCGCCGCGGGATCGGGACGCCTGGATCGCGGTGCTGGTCGAGAATCCGGTGCTGATCCAGCGGCCGATCCTGCTCACGGACGATGGGCGGGCGGTGGTGGCCCGCACGACCGAAGCGGTTCGGTCCGCGATGGAGCAGCCTCCGTCCGACCGCTGACCGGTCGGCTTGGGTGGGTGCCCATCCGCTCGCGGAGCCTGGCGGAGAGATGGTGGGGCGGCCCGGGGCGGCCAACATCATCCTGTCCGCCGGGCTGGCTCGACGTGGTGCACCACGGCTCCGGTTCCTGGACGACCGAGCCGCCTCCTCACCTGGCCCGTCGTTGCCGGGCAGTGAAGCCGCCGCCGCCGATGGGGCAGCGGCGTCCCGTGGTCCGTTCATTCATGGCGGTACCGGTAGCTATGGGCAATTGCTAGATGTTCCTCACCGTGTCTACGGGTACGGCTGGCGCTAATCGTTGAAATGGCCTTCGCGGAATTGGAATGGTTTCTGGATAGACGCACGCGTTGTCGGAAGTGGCTTTTGCCGGACCGGGAACTGACCCGAACGGGTGCCCCATTGTGGGCAGAAGACTGGATCCAGATTGCCCTTCTGACCCGAGTTCTGAGGCCTACCGACGCCCCCGAAGCCGAGCCACCGCCCTGACCTGGGAAGACGTGACGGGTGGGGCCGCGTCCCGCGCCGAGCACCGTTGCGTGTGGTGGGAAGTGGGGTATCGTGGCGCGCAGTGGAGCGCCTTGGCGCTCTGTCGAGCGGGGGAGGTGGGGCCGTGTGTTTCTCGGCACTCACGAACCCAGGCTCGACGACAAGGGCCGGTTGTTCCTGCCGGCCAAGTTCCGGGACGAGTTGGCGGAGGGACTCGTGATCACCAAGGGGCAGGAGCGCTGTCTCTTCGTGTTCCCGGTTCATGAGTTCCGCAGGGTCACGGAGGCGCTCGCGCAGGCACCGGTCACACAGCGTGCTGTTCGTGACTACAGCAGGGTGTTCTTTGCCAGCGCGTCCCACGAGATCCCCGATCGACAGGGTCGAATCACCATTCCGCCGGCTCTGCGGAAGTACGCGGGTCTGAGCAGGGACTGCGTGGTGATTGGTGCCAACACCCGGGTGGAGGTCTGGGACAGCGCCGCCTGGCAGACCTACCTCACCGACCGTGAGGAGGCCTTTGCCGATCTGGAGGAGGAGGTGCTGCCCGGAGTGATGTGACCGGAGGACCTGACACTCGGACGACACCGTCCGTATGGCGAGGTCTCCCCCCGCTCGGGACCCCCTGGCGCAACTTCCCCGGCGCCAGGTGGTCGAGCGGGCGGGGACCTGGCGATATGGCCGGTGAACGGCAGATCAGGCGGGCAGCGGACGGCGAGGTGCCGTCGGAGGCGCGTCCGGTTACGGGTGTCCGGTTACCTGCGGCAGGCATGGGGGTCACGATGCGGGGAGTGGTCATGGCGGTGGTATCGGCCTGTCCGATATGGACAGCCTTTCCCCTGCCGTGCCCGGTCGTGCCCGACCGGGCGGCCCGATGACCGTCCCCACGCACGTACCGGTGATGCTCGGGCGGGTCTTGACGCTGTTGGAGCCCGCACTGTCGGGGCGTCCGGCAGTTGTGGTCGATGCGACGCTCGGTCTGGGTGGACACGCCGAGGCTCTGCTGGCCAGGCATTCCCAGCTCACCCTGGTCGGGCTTGATCGAGACCCGCACGCGCTGGCCCTCAGCCGGGCGCGGTTGGCCCGTTACGGTGACCGGATTCACCTGGTGCACGCGGTCTATGACGAGATCCCCGCGGTGCTCGAACGGCTGGGCCGGCCACGCGTGCAGGGCGTGCTCTTCGATCTGGGCGTCTCCTCGATGCAGCTCGACGAGGCCGCCCGTGGGTTCGCCTACTCCCGTGAGGCACCCCTGGACATGCGCATGGACCCGTCTCGTGGCCGAACCGCCGCCGAGGTCGTCAACGACTACCCCGTCGCTGACCTGCGCCGGGTGCTGCGTGACTATGGCGAGGAGCGGTTCGCCTCCAGGATCGCCGCGGCGATCGTCCGCGAGCGTTCCAGGTCACCACTGACCTCCAGCACACGCCTGGCTGAACTGGTGCGCGACGCCGTACCGGCGGCGACCAGGCGGGTTGGTGGGCATCCGGCCAAACGCACCTTCCAGGCACTGCGCATAGAGGTGAACGGCGAGATGGAGTCGCTGCGTGCGGCACTGCCCGCCGCGGTGGACGCCCTGGATGTGGGTGGACGGATCGTGGTGCTCAGTTACCACTCGTTGGAGGACCGCATCGTCAAACGGACCCTCACCGAGCGGTCCCGTAACAGAACTCCGCCGGATCTGCCGGTCGAGTTGCCTGGCGCCGGCCCAACCCTGCGCCTGTTGACCCGCGGCGGAGAGACGCCCTCGGTCGAGGAACTCGCGAACAATCCCAGAGCCTCGTCGGCGCGGATGCGCGCGGCCGAACGCCTGGAGGCCGCATGACCAGGTTCCGACGGGGCGTGTCGGCGGACGGCCCGGTGAAGGGGGAACGCACGTGAGCGCGCCGGTCCGCGCGGGCGTACCGCTGCACCGAGGCAACCTGGCGGCCGCCCGGTCCAGCGCCCCCGCTCCACATCGCCGGGTTGGACCGGTCGCACCGCGCAGGCCGGTCCGGCGACCGCTCCGGCTGGTACCCACCCGCCCGGTGGCTGCTCCTCGCACGCCGTTCGTGCTGCTGGTTCTCGCGCTGCTCGGCGCCGGGTTGGTGGTCCTGCTGCTGCTCAACGCGGCTGCGGTGGCCAATGCCGACCAGCAGCGACAACTGCGTGGTGACACCGCCGCGCTGGAACTTCGCGAGCAGCAACTGCGACACACGGTCAGTTCGATGGAGGCGCCAGGCGCGCTGGCCGAAAAGGCTCGCGGGTTCGGCATGGTGCCCAGCGGCGATCCGGCGTTCCTGGTCCTACTGCCGGACGGAACCTCCAGGGTCGTTGGTCATCCCCAACCGGCGCCACCGGCGTCGTCCGACACACGACCCGACCTGGTCGGGTCCTCCTCGTCACCCGCCGGTCAGGCGGGTACGCCGGAAGGCGGTCGGTGACCACCTCGGCTCGCCGTCCCCGTCCGGCGACCGATGGTGGACGGGTCATTCCGTTGCGGCCGGTGCCCCGTACCGGATCCGGTTCGGGCGCGGCAGGCTCGAGCGCGTCCGGTGGGCGAAGGTCGGGTTCCCGGGCGTCTGGTTCGGACACACCGAGCCGGAGCGGGTCACGCCGAGCAGAGGCAACGTCGTCCCGTTCTTCGCGTGCGGCCACGCCGAAACCGACACCCGGCCGAGGCTCCGGCCGAGCGTCGACACCTGCCAGGCAGACGGCCTCCGGCACGGCGAAGGCCGCGTCCACCGGTTCGCGATCGGTTCCGGCACGGGACGCGTCCGGGCGGGACGGGCGTGGCGTGTCGGAGCGGAGTGGTACCGGACGGGCGGTCCGTCGGGTACCCGCGGGTGCCGGGAGTGGGAGTTCCCGGCTGACCTCGGGACGTTCGGGTGGCGGTCAGGCCGGACGGGCCGGTCAGGCCGGACGGGCCAGACGGACCGGTGGAGCCGGACGGACCGGTGGAGCCGGACAGACAGGACGGGCCACCCGGACCGGGCGGACCCGATCCACCACGGTCACCAGGCGGCGACCGCCAGGTCGGGCTCGGATCCTCCGCCTCGGTAATCCTGGCCGCCGGCTCAACGTGGGACTGGCCACGTTCTGTGTGCTGCTGCTCGTTCTCGGCGGCCGACTGGTCCAGTTGCAGGGGGTCGACAGTGGCCGGTACGCC
>DATCXL010000050.1:0-4494 GCA_036565825.1 Mycobacteriales bacterium | reverse complement strand
CGCATCCACTACGACCGGGCGCCCATCAACCGCGACCTGTACCTGGGGTCGCTGGCCGACATCGGACTGCCCGCCGAGTTGGCCGACGCGGCCGACACCGACGCCCACGACGACGCGCTGCGGGCCAGCCAGCACGCCGGTCTGGACCCGGTCGGCGAGGACCTGGGCACCCCGGCCATCCACGTCACCGGCGCGGACGGCACGGTCGTCGCCTTCTTCGGGCCGGTGGTGTCACCGATCCCGCAGGGCGAGGCCGCCGGTCGGCTGTGGGACGGGGTGCTGCTGGTGGCCGGCACCGAGGGATTCTTCGAACTCAAGCGGGCCCGCACCCGCCGTCCGATCACCGATGAGGACCGGGCGGCGGCGTTGACCGCGACGGTGTGACTTCCGACATGTGACGGAATACCGGGACCGGGCCGGCAAGTTCCCCTCCCGGCGCGGATCCGGCACACCGGTCCGGCACGACCAGGGGAGAGTCGATGTCAAGACGCGGGTGGCTGCTCTTCGTTGCCCTCGGCATCATCTGGGGCGTCCCCTACCTGCTGATCAAGGTCGCGGTCGCCGACATCCATCCGTTGGTGGTGGTGTTCGGCCGAACCCTGGTCGGCGGGCTGCTGTTGCTGCCGGTCGCGCTGCACCAGCGGGCCCTGACAGTGGCCGTGCTGCGCCGGTGGAAGGCCGTGCTGCTCTACACCCTGGTGGAGATCTCCGGCCCGTGGCTGATGCTCGGCTACGGCGAGACCCGGCTGACCAGTTCCACCTCCGGGCTGCTGGTCGCCGTGGTGCCGCTGGTCGCCACCGTGATCCTCGTCGCCGGCGGGGACGAGCGGTTCGACTCCAGGCGGCTGGCCGGTCTGGGCGTCGGCCTGGCCGGCGTGGTCTGCCTGGTCGGGCTGGACGTGCACCTCGACGACATGGTCGGGGTCGGCGCGGTCATGCTCACCGTGCTCGGGTACGCCTACGCCCCGGTCGTCATAAGCCGCAGACTGTCCGACCTGCCGACCATCGGCGTGGTCACCGCCACCCTGATCCTGGCGACCGTCATCTACGCGCCATTCGTCGGCTGGTTGTGGCCCAGTCACGTCTCGGCCGCCTCGGCCTGGTCGGTGGTCAGCCTGGGCGTGGTGTGCACCGGCGTGGCGTTCGTGGCCTTCTTCGCGCTGATCGCCGAGGTCGGACCGGGCCGGGCCACCGTCATCACCTACGTGAACCCGGCGGTGGCCATCGTGCTGGGCGTGCTGGTGCTCAGCGAACCGTTCACCGCCGGGATGGCAGTCGGATTCCCGCTGGTGATCGTCGGATCGGTCCTGGCCACCGTCCGGTCCCGCCGAACCGCCCCGGCCACCGCCACCGAACCGTCTGACCAGGACCCGTCGCCACTGTCAGAACCGGTGACCACCAGCCACTGACCGTCCGCCAGCGTCAACCCACCGAGCCGTTCAGGGCAGGAGTTTGTCCGGCGTGATGGGCAGGTCGCGGACCCGGATGCCGGTGGCGTGGTAGGTGGCGTTGACGATGGCCGAGGCGGCGCCGACGATTCCGATCTCGCCGATCCCCTTGGCGCCCATCGGGTTGTAGTGCGGGTCGCACTCGTCGATCCAGGTCGCCTCGATGTCCTCCACGTCGGCGTTGGTGGCGATGTGGTACTCGGCGAAGTCACGGTTGACCACGTGCCCGAACCGCGGATCGACCACGCTGTGTTCGTGCAGCGCCATGGACAGCCCCATGGTCATACCGCCGATGAGCTGCGAACGGGCGGTGCGCGGGTTGATGATCCGCCCCACCGCGAACACGCCGAGCATCCGGGAAACCCGGATCTCGCCGGTGTCGGCGTTGACCCGCACCTTGGCGAACTGCGCGCCGAACGCGTGCATCGCGAAGCTGTCCTCGTAGGGGTTGGCCGGTGTCTCGGCCCAGCCCTGGGCCCCAGGCTCGGGTTCGACGCCGTGTTCGTCGCGGAACGCGCGGGCCGCCGCGACGATGGTGGAACCCCAGGAACTGATGCCGGAGGAACCGCCCTCGACCGTGGCCGGAGGCAGGTCGGTGTCCCCGATCTCCAGCCGGATGTCCCCGACCGGGCAGCCCAACGCGTCGGCGGCGATCTGGGTCAGCGCCGTCCCGGTGCCGGTGCCGATGTCGACGGCGCCGATCCGCACCCGGTAGCAGCGGTCCGCGCCATAGTCGATGGTGGCGACCGAACCCGGCAGCACATGCCCGGGATAGGTGGACGCGGCCACCCCGGTGCCGACCAGCCAACCGTTCTCCCGCCGCGCCCCCGGCAGCGGGTCGCGGTCCCCCCACCCGAACATGCGCTCCCCCTCCCGCATGCACACTGCGAGGTTGCGGCTGGAGTGCGGCATGCCGGTGTACGGGTCGACCTCGGGTTCGTTCCGCAGCCGGAACTCGATCGGGTCCAGGCCGCAGGCGATGGCCATCTCGTCCATGGCCACCTCGCCGGCGAACATCCCCGGGGTCACCCCGGGCGCGCGCATCCAGGTCGGCACCCCGACGTCGAGCGCGGCGAGCCGGTGGGTGGTCCGGCGGCTCGACGCGGCATACATGGTCCGGGTTGGTGTCGCGGTCTGCTCGGCGAACTCCTTGATCCGCGCGGTCTGTTCGACCACGTCGTGCGTTATCGCGGTCAACCGCCCGTCGCGGTCGGCGGCCAGTTGTATCCGTTGGATGGTCGGGGTGCGGTAGCCGACCAGGTCGAACATCTGCTGGCGGGTCAGCGCCAACTTCACCGGTCGGCCGGCAACCATCTGTGCGGCCAACCCGGCCAGCACGTTGTGGGCCTTGGGCATGCCCTTGCAGCCGAACCCGCCGCCGACGTACGGGGAGACCACCCGCAGCCGGTCGGGGTCGATGCCGAACACCGGCGCCAGCGACTCCCGTACCCGGTACACCCCCTGGGTCGAGTCGTACAGGGTGAGGCTCTGCGACCCGGCGTCCCACACCGCCACCGTGGTGTGTGGCTCCATCGGGTTGTTGTGTTCCATCGGCGTGCGGTAGGTCTCGTCGATGGTCACCGCCGCGGTGAGAAACGCGGCCCCGATGTCACCCTCCTCGGTGTCGGTGGGGTAACTCGGGTTCACCACGTCGGGCGCGTACAGGGCGCGCCCGTCGGCGCGCAGTTCGACGTCGTGCGGCCCCAGGTCGTAGTCGACCCGGACCAGGCCGGCGGCCTCCCGGGCGATCTGTGGCGTCTCGGCGATGACCGCGCCGACGATCTGGCCGTGGTAGAAGACCTCGTCGGACTGCAACACCCAGTACTCCCGGTCCTCGGCGGAGGCCAGCCGAGGCGCGTTTCGGTGGGTGATGACCGCGACCACACCATCGAGCGCCTCGGCCGCGGCGGTGTCGATCGCCCGCACCCGACCCCGGGCGACGGTGGCCTGGACCGCATGCAGGTAGGCCGGGTGGTCCACCGGTTGTTCGTAGGCGTAGGGGGCCTGGCCGGTCACCTTCAGCTCGCCGTCCAACCGGGGCAACGACTGACCGATGGCCCGGGCCCGCAGCAGTTCGGTCATTGTTGCTCCCGGGCCAACTCGCGCAGCACCGCGACGATGGTGTTGCGCGCCATCGGGATCTTGAAACCGTTGCCGGTCAACGGCCGGGCACTGTCCAGTTCGGCGAACGCGGCGGTGCGGAACGTCTCCTCGGTGGCCTGGGCCCCGGCCAGCACCTGCTCCGCGCGGGTGGCCCGCCACGGTTTGTGGGCCACCCCACCGAGTGCGATCCGCACGTCGCGGATGGTTCCGTCGACGATGTGCAGGGCCGCGGCCACCGACACCAACGCGAAGGCGTAGGAAGCCCGGTCGCGCACCTTGCGGTAGGTCGAACGGACCGCGAACGGCAGGTCGGGCAGTTCCACGGCGGTGATCAGCTCGCCGTGTTCGAGCACCGTGTCGCGCTCCGGTGTCTGCCCGGGCAACCGGTGCAGGTCGACCATGCGAATCCGGCGCTGCCCGCCGGGGCCGAGCACGACCACGCTGGCGTCCAGCGCGGCCATCGCCACCGCCATGTCAGACGGGTGCACGGCAACGCACAGGTCCGACGCGCCGAGAATGGCGTGGTAGCGGTCGTAGCCGCCGATCGCCGAGCAGTCGGTCCCCGGTTCGCGCTTGTGGCACGGTGTGGCCAGGTTCTGGAAGTACACGCACCGGGTGCGCTGCAACAGGTTCCCGGCCGTGGTGGCCAGGTTGCGAAGCTGCCCGGACGCCCCGGACAGCAGTGCCTGGGACAGCATCGGGTAGCGGGCCCGGATCATCGGGTCGGCGGCCAGGTCGCTGTTACGCACGGCCGCACCGATCCGCACTCCGCCGTCGGGCAGTGTCTCGACCCGGTCGAGGGGCAGCCCGGTCACGTCCACGACCAGGTCCGGGCTGCGCAGGCCCAGTTTCATGTGGTCCACCAGGTTCGTGCCGCCGCCCAGGAAGACCGCGCCGGGAGTGTCGGCCACCGTGGCCACCGCGCTCGACGCGTCGGTGGCCC
>DATCXL010000041.1:0-3938 GCA_036565825.1 Mycobacteriales bacterium | reverse complement strand
CGAGCATCAGCAGCGGTGTCGGAGACACCAACCTGAACGCCATCGCCGCCGCCGTCATCGGCGGCACGAGCCTGTTCGGTGGACGCGGACACGCCTACTCCGCCCTGCTCGGTATCGCCGTGATCGCGTCGATCTCCAGTGGGCTCACGCTGCTGAGCCTGGACTCCTCCATCCGCTTCATGATCACCGGAGCGGTCCTGATGATCGCGGTGATCGTGGACTCCCTGTCGCACCGTTCCCGGGTCGCCCACGGACGCGCCTAGCAGCGGCCGTCCCAGTACCCGAGTCAACCAAGGAGACCTCCCGATGGCATTCACCTTCTCTTCCCCGACCCGGGTGCTGCTCGGTGACGACGCACTCCCCCAGATGGCCGCCGAACTACCCAGGCTGGGTACCGCGGTGCTGCTGGTCACCGACCCCGGGATCCAGGCCGCCGGGCTGCTCGACCCGGTTCTCGCCGCGCTGGAGCCGGCCATCCCGGTGACCGTCTTCGCCGAGGTCGCCGGGAACCCCGACACCGACACCGTGGCCGCGGCGGTGGCGGTGGCGAAGTCGGCCGGGGCGGATGTGGTGGTCGGCCTGGGCGGTGGCAGCAGTATGGACGTGGCCAAGTCGGTGGCGCTGGTGGTCACCAATGGCGGCGACATCGCCGACTACGAGGGGGTGGACCGCTTCTCCACCTGTCCACTGCCGGTGGTCGCGATACCCACCACGGTGGGCAGTGGCAGTGAGGTGACCAAGGGCGCGGTCATCACCGATCCCCGTACGCACGTGAAGATGGTGATCGTCTCGGACCTGATGTTCCCGACCATCGCCGTGCTGTCCCCGAGCCTGGTCGCCGGGCTGCCCGCCCGGATCGCGGCCACCACCGGCATGGACGCACTGACCCACGCCATCGAGGCGTACGTGGCCAGAGGCGCCAACCCACTCACCGACGTGATCAACATCGGCGCCATCGAACTGGTCGGCAGGAGCATCGTGCGGGCCACCAAAGGCGACGCCGAGGCGCTCTACGACATGCTGGTCGCCTCCTGCATGGCCGGCATCGGCTTCCACGACGCCGGGCTGGGTGCGGTGCACGCCCTGGCGAACACCCTTGGCGGGCACTACGGCGTGCACCACGGCACCGCCAACGCGCTGTTCCTGCCCTACGTGATGGACTTCAACGTGCTGTCGGCGCCGGCCAGATTCGCCCGGATCGCGGTCGCCCTCGGCGAGGACGTCAGCGGACTGGACGAACAGGCAGCCGCGCTGCGCGCCGCCGCCGCCGTGCACCGGTTGGCCGAACAGACCGGGGTACCCCGCAAGCTGGCCGACGTCGGTGTGCCGGCAGACGCCGTGGACACCCTGGCCGCCGACGCGCTGACCCAGGCCGACCTGCCGGGCAACCCCCGCGAGTGCACGCTGGAGGACCTGAAGGAGCTCTACCGTGCCGCGCTGTGAGTCCGGCGGGCTGCCCCCGGGCCGTTGTGGTCGGTCCGTGCCGGGTCGCGGAAACGCCGACACCAGGCGGGTGCCCACCGCCGCAGAAGACCAGATCATGCCGCGCACCGGCGACCGACGTGCCAGGCCGCGGAAGGTTCCAGATCCAGGAGGACTCGCGTGACCACCCTCGACACCAACACGGCTGCCCTGGCCCGTCGGTACCGTCACTTCATCGCAGGTGACTGGCGGGAACCCAGCGAGGTCATCGACCGTCACGCGCCTGGCACCGGCGTCCTGGTGGCACAGGTCGGGGCCGGCACCCCACAGGACGTGGACGCGGCGGTCAGCGCCGCGCGGCAGGCGTTCGACACCGGGCCGTGGCCCAACGAGACCGGCTTCGCCCGGGCGGCGGTGCTGCACCGGGTCGCCGACCTGATCGACCAGAACGCCGACCTGCTGGCCCGACTGGACGCCGAGGAGGGCGGCAAACCGATCAGACTGGCCGAGGGTGATATCGCCGGCGCGGCCATGTTGACCCGGTACGCGGCCAGTCTCGCGGTGACCTCACACGGCAGCTCCTACAACACCAACGGGCCGGACTTCACCGGACTGGTGCTGCGCGAGCCGATCGGCGTGGCCGGACTGATCACGCCGTGGAACTTCCCGGCCCTGATCATGTGCCAGAAGCTTCCGTTCGCCCTGGCCGCGGGCTGCACCGTGGTGGCCAAGCCCTCCGAACTCACCAGCGGCAGCGCCATGGAGATCGCCCGGCTCTACGCCGAGGCGGGCCTGCCCGAGGGCGTGCTGAACATCGTCACCGGCGACGGCCGCGCCGGACAGGCGCTGGCCGAGCACGCCGGAGTCGACCTACTGTCCTTCACCGGTTCCACCGCGACCGGTCGCCGGGTGCTGGAGGCCTCCCGGGGGAACATCAAGAAGCTCTCACTGGAACTGGGTGGCAAGGCCGCCAACATCGTCTTCGCCGACGCCGACCTGGAAGACGCCGTCGCCGGTGTCACCTTCGGAGTGTTCTTCAACAACGGCGAGTGCTGCGTCTCCCAGGCCCGGCTACTCGTGCAGGACAGCATCGCCGACGAGTTCTGCGCCCAACTCGACGTGGCCGCGCGCCGGCTGCGGGTCGGCCAGCCGCTGGACCACAGCACCGACGTCGGTGCGCTGATCCACCCCGGCCACCTGGACAAGGTGCTCAGCCACGTGCAGCGGGGCTGCGAGCAGGGTGCGCACCTCATCTCCGGCGGTGGCCGGGCCACCGGCCCGGGGCTCGACGGCGGGCTGTACGTCGAGCCGACCATCCTGGACGCGGTCACCCCGGCGATGGGCGCGTTCTGCGAGGAGATCTTCGGTCCGGTGCTGACCGTGTCCCGGTTCAGCGACACCGCGCAGGCCATCGAAATGGCCAACAACGTCGAGTACGGGCTGTCCAACAGCATCTGGTCGAAGAACACCGACCGGGTGCTGCCGGTCGCCAAGGCGCTCAAGAGCGGAACCGTCTACGTCAACACCACCATCGACGCCCCGCCGCAGATGCCCTTCGGTGGCTACAAGGCCAGCGGGGTGGGCCGAGAGATGGGCCAGGCCGGCTTCGAGGAGTTCACCGAACTCAAGTCGGTCAACATCCGCACCGGAAAGCGAGCCGGCACCTTCGCCTTCGGCGACCCGCGGGAACAGGCCAACTGATACCGGCGAGGGGGGCACCACGCCCCCGTGCCCCCCTCGCCACACAACGTTCCAAGACTTCACCGAACCGCCGCACCGAACAACCACACCGAACCGAACCCGCACCACCCCACCGGCCCGGCGGGGACACCGTGACGAAGGAGTTGAAACATCGTGAGGATCTGCGACGCATCAGAGGCAGCCGCCCTGGTGCCGGACGGAGCCTCGGTCCTGGTGGACGGATCCGGGGGAGGTGTCAACGACCCCGGCGCCGTTCTGGCTGCCCTGGAGGCACGGTTCCTCGCCGAGTCCGCACCACGTGACCTCACCCTCGTGCACGTCTCCGGCATGGGCGACGGGCACGGTGGCGGGATCGACCGGTTCTCCCACGAGGGCATGGTGCGCAGGGTGATCGGCGGCCACTGGGGCTGGACGCCACGGATGCAACAGCTCGCCTTCGACGAGAAGATCGAGGCCTACTGCCTGCCGCAGGGAACGCTGTCGCACCTGTTGCGGGACATCGCCGCGGGCCGACCCGGTGCGATCAGCGCGGTCGGGCTGGGAACCTTCGTCGACCCGCGGGTGGAGGGCGGACGGCTCAACGCCTCGGCCCGCGAGGACATCGTGCACCTGGTCGAACTGGGCGGCCGGGAGTGGTTGTTCACCCCCTCCTTCCCGATCGACGTGGCCATCATCCGCGGTACCACCGCGGACCGCGACGGCAACATCACCATGGAGGGCGAGGGGCTGCTGGCCGAGACGCTGTCGGCGGCCCAGGCAGCCCGCAACAGCGGCGGCATCGTCATCGCCCAGGTCCGCGAATTGGTGCAGGAGGG
>DATCXL010000025.1:0-4050 GCA_036565825.1 Mycobacteriales bacterium | reverse complement strand
GTCCGAGCCATGTCAACAGCCGCGCGGCCACCGGACACTCCACCGAGTTGGCTGCCGCTACCCGAGGACACCGGGTTCGGGCTGGACAACCTGCCCTATGGCGTGTTCGCGCCCCCCGGCAGGCAGCCGCGGGTGGGGGTCGCGGTCGGCGACCAGGTGCTCGACCTGGCCGCGGCGCTGGGAGACCCGGTGTTCGCCCGGCCGTCCCTGAACGCGTTCATGGCGCAGGGCCGGGCCCGGTGGCGGCGGACACGCGCCGACGTGGTCGACCTGCTCACCGATTCGCGACACCGCCCGGCGGTACTGCCAGCGCTGTGTCCGGTTGACTCGGTCGCCCTGCTGCTGCCGTTCGAGGTGGCCGACTACGTCGACTTCTACGCCTCCCGCGAGCACGCCACCAACCTGGGCCGGATCCTGCGGCCGAACTCCGAACCGCTGTTGCCGAACTGGGCTCACCTGCCGGTCGGCTACCACGGCCGGGCCGGCACGGTGGTGGTGTCGGGCACTCCGGTGGTGCGGCCGTGTGGCCAGCGTCGGGGCGATCCGACGCCGACCTTCGGCCCGTCCAGCCGGCTGGACATCGAGGCGGAGGTGGGGTTCGTGGTCGGCACCCCGTCCCGGCTGGGTGTTCCGGTGCCGACCTCGGCGTTCGCCGAACACGTGTTCGGCGTGGTGCTGGTCAACGACTGGAGCGCCCGGGACATCCAGGCCTGGGAGTACCAGCCGCTCGGCCCGCACCTGGGCAAGTCGTTCGCCACCTCGATCTCCCCGTGGGTGGTGCCGTTGGACGCGCTGGCCGCGGCCCGGGTGCGCCCGCCCCGCCATCATCCGCAACCGCTGCCGTACCTGCGCTGCGACCAGCCGTGGGGGCTGGACCTGACCCTGGCGGTCTGGCTGAACGGGCACCGGGTGTCGGCCCCGCCGTTCGCCGGGATGTACTGGACCGGTGCCCAGCAGCTCGCCCACCTGACCGTCAACGGTGCGTCGCTGCGCACCGGCGACCTGCTCGCCTCGGGCACCGTGTCCGGTCCAGAACACGACCAGCGCGGGTCGCTGATCGAACTGAGCTGGAACGGCGCCGAACCGTTGGAGCTGCCCGACGGGTCGACCCGGGCGTTCCTGCGGGACGGGGACACCGTCACCATCACCGCCACCGCGCCCGGAACGGGCGGCGGCCGGATCGGGTTCGGCGCGGTCACCGGCACCGTGCTGCCGGCACGGTCGGCACGGTCGGCTCACGGCGCGGGGTCATGACCGAGTCGTCGCAGACGCTCGACCGCGGCCTGCGGGTGCTGGCATTGCTGGCCGACTCCCCACGCGGCCGTTCGGTGACCGAACTGGCCGCCGAACTGGGCGTGGCCCGGGCGGTCGTGTACCGACTGCTGGCCACCCTGCGGGCACACAACCTGGTGCTGCCGGCCCGGGACGGCCGGGTCCGGGTTGGCCTGGGAGTGCTCGACCTGGCCCGGCGGGTACGACCGCTACTGGCCGAGGCCGCGTCCGGACCGCTGCGCCGGCTGGCCGAGGACCTGGGTGCCACCGCGCACCTGACCGTGGTCGACGGCACCGACGCGGTGGCCATGGCGGTGGTCGAACCGTCCTGGACCGACCTGCACGTGGCCTACCGGGTGGGTTCCCGACACCCGCTGGAACGGGGTGCTGCCGGCCGGGCCATCCTGCTGGGCCGCCAGCCACCGCCACGCGCGCCACACGCGGCCACCGCCGGAGAACTACAGCCCGGCGCCCACGGGGTGGCCGCGCCGGTGTTGGACGTGCCTGGTCTGGAGGCCAGCGTCGGGGTGGTCACCCTGGTCGAACTGGACCCGGCGGCCGTCGGACCACGGGTGGTCCAGGCCGCCGCCGCGGTCACCGCCGCGCTGCACTGAACGACCACACCGACCCTTCCCGCGGACTCACCCCCGGACGAACTCGACCACCACGATCACGGCGAGCAGGGCGAACAGCACACCGGCCGCCCTCTGGATGAGCGGCAGCGGCACCCGGCGTCGGATCTGCTTGCCGAGCAGCACCGCCAGCGCGGCCACCCCGACCAGCGCCAACCACGATCCGAGGAAGACCGGGACCGGTTCGCCATACCTGGCGGTCAGCGCGGCGGTGGCCAACTGGGACGCGTCCCCCCACTCGGCCGCGAACAACACCCCGAAGGACGCCAGCGCCATCCGCACCGGGCCTCGCTCCGGGCGGGCGGTGACCTCGTCCTCCTCGTGATGCCCGCGCAGCAGGATCACCGCGCCGGCCGCGAACAGCACCGCCACCACCGCGAGCACCAGTCGGTGCGGCAGCAGGGTCAGCAGTCGGCCGGCAGTGACCGCGATGGCGCACTGCACGAAGAAGGCCGCGGACACTCCGACCAACACCGGGGCCGGGCGGTAGCGGGTGGACAGGACGAGGGTCGCCACCAGCGTCTTGTCGGGCAGTTCGACCGGGAGGATGACGAAGAAGGTGGTGATCAGAGCGGTGAGGAACACCGGGGTTCCCTTCCTCTACCGGACGGCCCTGGCACCTGGTGGGGCTCCGGGAATCCCGGCCAGGCGTGAACGCACTGGCCGGAGGTCTCGTTCGCCCGTACCGGGGGGTATCGGGTGAGGCGCCGGGTTCCGATCGGAACCGGGGCTGTCGACCACCTCGCCGCCCACCGCCGGGGCGGACGGGAACTACTCCCCTCTGGCTGGGCGGCAGCCTACCCGTTCGGATAGGCCGCCGAGGTCGCCGCCCGCAGAACCTCCTTGGTCGGCCAACCCAGTGCCCGCGCGGCGGCCCGCACGTCGTCGAACTCCACGCTCACGTTCACCACCCGCCCGCCCAACCGGGCCAGCTTGACCCGCACCGGTTGGTCGGCCACCCGCACCTCGCCGAACTCGCGGGCCAGCGCGTGCTTGCCGACCCGGGTCTCCCGCAGCCCGATGGTCGAGGTCAGGGTGAACACCAGCGCCCGCAGCCCGGGCGCCTTCTCCGGCGGGCACAGTGCCGCGAGCACGTGGGCGGGCCGGCCCTTCTTCATCAGGATCGGGGTCAACCAGGCGTCCGAGGCGCCGGCGGCCAACAGCCGGTCCAGCACGTCCGGCCACAGCCTGGGGTCCAGGTCGTCGACGTTGGCCTCCAGCACCAACGCGGTGTCCTCCGGATCGCCGAGCGGGTCCACCGCACCCAGATCCGCCGTGTCCGCTCGGTCCTGTACGGGTCTGTCCTGCACGGGTCTGTCCCGCTCGGCCAGCGGCTCACCGAGTACCAGGCGCAGCACGTTGGGCACCTCGGCGACGTCCCGGCCACCGGCACCGGTGCCGACGCCGGTCACCCGCATCGGCGGCAGCGAACCCCACCGGCCGACCGTGGTGGCCAGCAGCGCCGCCCCGGTCGGGGTGCACATCTCGTACGGCGCCGGACCGGCCTGCACCGGGGCACCGGCATCGGACAGCAGGGCCAGCACCGCCGGCCCCGGCACCGGTATCAGGCCGTGCTCGCCATGCGCGGTGCCGGTGCCCAGGGTGACCGTGCCGGCCACCAGTCGGTCCACCCCCAGCGCGTGCAGGCCGGCGGCGGTTCCGACCACGTCGGCGATCGCGTCCAGTGCCCCCACCTCGTGGAAGTGCACCTGTTCGGGGGTGGTGTGGTGCACCGCGGCCTCGGCTCTGGCCAGCCGTTCGAACGCGCCCAGTGCGGTGGCGGCCACCTCGGCGGGCAGGTCGGCCGAGGTGATCAGTTCCCGGATCTCCGCCCAGCCGCGCCGAACGTCCGACGGTGCGGTCAGCACGTCGACCTTGGTCGCGGCCAGCCCGTGCCGCCGCACCCGCGACACCTCGAAGGTGATGGGCTCCACCGGCAGTGCGCCGACCGTCTCAGCCAACGTTTCGACCGGCACGCCCGCGTCCACCAGCGCGCCGAGCAGCATGTCCCCGCTCACCCCGGCCGAGCAGTCCAACCAGCCGATCACAGCGACTTCCCGTCGGCAGCACTGTTGACGGTCCCGTTGACAGCCCCGTTGACCGCACCGCCCACAGGCCTGTCAGCGGCGACGTGCGTCACGTCGTC
>DATCXL010000024.1:0-4045 GCA_036565825.1 Mycobacteriales bacterium | reverse complement strand
TCAGGTCGAGCTGGACCAGCCGCCGGTCCCGCAGCACGTCGGGTACCTGCCCGTCGACGATGCGCTGGGCGATGCCCTCCACGATCGCGGTCTTGCCCACTCCCGGATCACCGATGAGTACCGGGTTGTTCTTTGTTCGGCGGGAGAGCACCTCGACGGTCTGGTCGATCTCGTTCTCTCTGCCGACGACCGGGTCGATCCGGCCCGCACGGGCCAGCTCGGTCACGTCGCGGGCGTACTCGTCGAGTGTCGGGGTGCTTGACGGGGGCTGACCGGGCTGACCACCGGGCCGGCCACCACCGACAAGCGCGGCCTGCAGCGTGTCTGGGGTCACCCGGTGGGCGGCCAGAATCCGCGCGGCATTCGACTCTGGATTGAGCGCGAGTGCGAACAGCAGGTGTTCTGGCCCCAGGTACGACGAACCGATCGTGCGGGAGATCTGGTGGGCGTCCAACAGCGCGCGCTTGGTGGAGGGGGTCAGTTCGGGTTGCTCGCCCGACGCCGGGCCGCGTGGCACGTTCGCCTCGATGTCGCGGGCGACGGCATCGGGATCCGCACCCGCCCTGGCGATCAGCTGTCTGGTCGCCTCCTGACGGGTGGCCGCCCACAGCAGGTGCTCGGTGTCCAGGTCGGGACCGCCCCACTCAGCCGCCTGGGTGGCCGCGTCACGGACCAGTTCGCGGGCCGGTTCGCTCATCAGCCGGCCGATGTTCACCCGTTGTACCGGCCGCCGGCCTGGTTCGGAGCCGAAGAAGCGGGCCAGGAACTCGTCGAAGGGTCCCGGCTCGCCGGGTCCGTAGAAACCGCCGGTCATGATCTCCCCTTCGTCCGCGAGGCCCCAGCGTTCGACTGCCCAGCCACGGCCAACCCAAACGGCACAGCGCGGCACACGGGTGTGATCGCGGATCAGGTGACGGTGGGTTACCAACGTCCGCCCACACGTTCATGTCGATCCGGTAGGTCGCACCCAACCGGGGTAGGAACGGATGACCGCGAGTTGTGGAAGAGGTGGTGGTGATGGTCGACGTACGGCAGCCCAGGACAACCGAGACGCAGGACCAGCCAACGGCCGCCCTGTTGCGTCAGCTCGCCGAACAGGTGAGCACGCTGGTTCGTGACGAGGTGGAGTTGGCCCGCGCAGAACTGCGCCAGAAGGGTCGGCGGGCTGGTGCCGGCGCGGGTGCGTTGGGCATCGGCGGCGTGTTGGCGCTCTACGGCGGCGGCGTGCTGGTCGCGACGGTGATCCTGGCCATCGACACGGTGCTGCCGTCGTGGCTGGCCGCGCTGCTGGTGGGACTCGCCCTGCTGATGGTCGCCGGCGCTGCGGCCCTTGCCGGTCGGGACCAGATCCGGAAGGCCACCCCACCCGTGCCAGAACAGGCGGTGGAGAGCGCGCGGGAGGACATCGACACGGCAAGAGAGAGGATGCACCGATGACCGGCGGCACGCCAAGGAGCAACGGCCGGGACCGGCGCACCCCGTCGGATCCGCAGGCGCTACGGAACGAGATCGGCCAGACCCGCGAGGAGGTCGGCGACACCCTGGAGGCGCTGTCGTCCCGTACCGACGTGCGCGGGCAGGCTCGGCAGGCGATGACCGGGGCCGCCGGCCGGGCCAGGCAACGCCTGGCCGGCGGGTCGGCCACGTTGCGACACCGTGGCGAGGAACTCCGGGACAGGGTTACCGAAAGCGCTGGACCGCAGGCCGGCCGGGCCAGGGAGGCCGTGCCCGACCGGGTCGGTGACCTGGCCAGGCATGCAGGTGGGACCGCCCAGCAGAACCCTCGGCAACTCGCCTACGCGGTCCTGGCGGTGTTGACCTTTGGCTGGCTGGTCCGACGCCGACGCCACCACGACGACTGACATCGTCTCCGCCACCACGATGGAGCGGGATTGCCGCCCGCCGCGGGTGCGTCGCTCATTTATCTGTGGTGTCTCATCTGCGGCGGGGTGGACCTCAGCGGCGGGTCATGGTGTGTCTGGGTCTGGTGACCTCGCCGTCGGACCTCACCCGCTCGGCGCGGCGAGCCTGGTCCTGCTGGCTTTCCCTGCCTTCGGTGCGTTGTTGCTGCTCCCGGGAGCCGCCCCACCGACGAAACGCGGCGTAGCCGAGTCCGGCGGCGGCAGCCACCGGCCAGTCGATCACACCGGCGACGGCGAGCGCCCCCATCCCCAGATAGACCGGTAGTTCACGGTCGGGCAGAATCCGTCGGGCGACGGTGATCGGGAACCTGATGGCCTCGCTGATCCGGTCCGCGGTCTGCTCGGCCTGCTCCTCGTGCACGTGCCGTGCGACCGTGCGTGGCCGCGTCTGCTCGGTCATTGCCACCCTCCCCGTCGGTAACACCAACCAGGACAGTTAACGTGCTCCGCCGGTGGTCCGCGACCCGGCGCCCGCATCGTCCACAACAGACCGGGCCGGCCGCGACCGTGGTCTGTCACGCCGTGCGGCCCCGACCGGGTCGGGATATGGTGCCCGAAGATCGGCCGTCCGATCAGGACGTTGTGTGATCCGCGGGTTGGGGCTGATGGGCGTGCGCGATGCTGGCAGATACGGCCGGCCCGGTCGGGCGTGCTCGATGTGTCCGGTTCGCTGGTTGGCCGGCGGCGTCGTCAGCGGCACAGTCGGTGGACTCGTCGATCGGACCGGTACGCCCACCGAGGGCCGATCGTGTCGCCGCTGAGGCTGCGCTCACTGCCCGGCGTCGGTAGGCTGCCCAAACCATCCGACCTGTCCAGGCTGCCCAACCCCTTCGTGGTTGCCGCGACGGTCACCGACCGGCTCGACCCCACCCGGCACCGCGGCCGGCGGGTGTGGCGGTCTGGCGACGGACGGGTGCACGTTGGCGTGCACGGCGTCCGACACGGTCGGGGTTCGGCGTTGGCCCGGGCGGTCGAGCAGGCGCTCCGTCGCCACCCGGCGGTGTCCTGGGCGGTGGTCAACCCGGTGCTGGGCGCCGTGGTGGTCGGTTGCTCGGGCGGCGACATCCCGGTGGACGAGTTGATCGACCTGATTGAGGTTGCTGAGCGCGCCCGCCCGGATCCGGGGCAGGATGAACCGGCCGCACCGAACCCGACCGCCACCGGCGCGGTCAACCGCGCGATGACCGCGATCGCCGCCGACCTTGCCGGACTGTCCGTCGGGGGTGTGGCCCGACTGCTGCGCAGGGCTCGGCTAACCGCCGAACTGGCATCGATCGTCACGTTCGTCGACACCCAGCCGCGGCTTCGCGGTGGGCTGGAGCGGGCCATCGGCGTGGAACGGGCCGAGGTGGTGTTGAGCGTGACCAACGCGGTGGCCCAGGCGCTGGCGCAGGGCAACTCCGGGCTGGCCGTCGACCTCGGGCGGCGGGTACTTCAACTGGGTGAGGCACGCGCCCGACGACACGCCTGGGTGAGCCGGGAACCAGAGTTGGCCGCGAGCCCCGAACTGGTTGCCGCCCGCCCGGTCACCGGGCAGCGACCGACACCGTTGCCACCCGGTCCGATCGAGCGGTTCAGCGAGCAGATGGGCGTGACCACCCTGGGGGCCTTCGCCGGCACCCTGGCGGTCTCCCGTGACCCCGGACGGGCCGGCGCGGTCGCGTTGTCGACACTACCCAAGGCCGCGGCGTTCGGTAGGGAGGGCTTCGCCGCCGCGCTGGGCTGGATCCTGGCCCGACGAGGTGTTGTGTTGATGGACCCGCGGGTGTTGCGCCGGCTGGACCGGATCGGCGTGGTGGTACTCGACGCCGACATACTCACCACCGGGCGGTTCGTACTGGGTGACCTGATATCAACCAACAACGCCGACCCCGGAAAACTGAGCGTCGCCGCGCACAGCCTGTTCCAGCCGGACTCGCCGCGCGAACCACGCCGAGGTGGTGGATTCGAACTCGCCCCGGTGCCGGCGTTGGAACTGCGCGGTGGCACCGGCGCCGGGGCCCGGGCCAAGCTACTGCGGAGCGGGGCGACCGACGTGCTCGGCCTGGCCCGTGACCGGCGGCTCGAGGCGGTCGTCGGGTTGTCCCCGGAACCCTCCGCTGCGGCCGAGGCACTGGCCGCGG
>DATCXL010000021.1:0-4669 GCA_036565825.1 Mycobacteriales bacterium | reverse complement strand
GCCGCACTGCGAGCCGCCCTCGAACGAGAGGAGAACGTGGTGGTCGTTCTCGGCCATGCCGGGTACTAACCAAGATTCGGGTTCACCCCCGCGTCCGGCTTTGGCATCCACCCGCCGTTCGAGGTTTCGGACGAGAGCATGATGGCCCTCGTGTGCGACCGCACCCGTCCGGTTCCGTTCGGCACGATCCACTACTCGGCGCCCTTCGGTATCTGACCGCGCGCCGTGCAGGGCCCGCGCGGACGCACCCTTCCGGGCATGGTTTGGGCTGGTCTTCCAACCGTCGGTGACCAGCAGTGACCACGCTCGGCTGATCTCGCCGGTCAACCTCGTATAGGCTCACTCTTACGGTGATCCGAAGGGCAGACATGCATGGGTGACACCCGCCACAACGCCAGCGCCGCGACCCGGCCGGCCAAAGGACTCGCCGATGTCGTCGCCGCCAGCACGGCGATCAGCGACATCGACGGCGCCGCCGGTGTCCTGTCGTACCGGGGGTACGACATCCACGACCTGGCTGGCCATGCCACCTTCGAGGAGGTGGCCCACCTGCTCCAACGGGGCAGCCTGCCGACCCGTGACCAACTCGCCGGCTACACCGCGGAACTGGCCGAGGGCCGGTCCACGCTCGGACCGACGGTGGACGCGGTGCTGCCCGTGGTCGCGCGACGCTGCTCGCCGATGGAGGCACTGCGGACGCTGCTCTCCGCACTGTCCGCCGACGACCCGGACAAGAGCGACAACAGTCCTGAGGCGAACCGGCGCAAGGCGGTGCGACTGGTCGCACAGACGCCCGTGCTGATCGCCCGGTTCCAGGCCGAACGCACCGGCGGGACGGTCCCCGATCCGGATCCGGGGCTGGACCTGGCCGGCAACTTCCTGTACCAGATCAGCGGCCGGCATCCCGACCAGGTCGCGGCCGAGGCATTCGATGAGTGCCTGGTGCTGCACGCCGACCACACCATGAACGCCTCCACCTTCGCCGCCCGGGTCTGCGCGGCCACCCTGTCGGACATGCACTCGGCGGTCACCGCCGCGGTGGCCACCCTGAAGGGGCCGCTGCACGGCGGAGCCAACGAGGCGGTGATGCGGGTGCTGCTGTCTCTGCCCTCGCTCGACGCGGTTGACCCGTCGGTGCGGGAGCGGCTGGAGCGGGGCGAGAAGCTGATGGGGTTCGGGCACCGGGTCTACCGCACCGAGGACCCCAGAGCCACCCACCTGCGCCCGATGTCACAACGGCTCGGCGAACTGGTCGGCGACACCACGTTCTATGACATGTCCGCGCGGATGGAACACACCGTGTACGACGTCAAGGGCCTGCGCCCGAACGTCGACTTCTACGCGGCCAGCGTCTACCACGCACTGGGTATCCCCACCGACCTGTTCACCCTGGTGTTCGCGGTCTCCCGGATGTCCGGGTGGACCTCGCACGTGATCGAGCAGCACCTGGACAATCGCCTGATCCGTCCGGACAGCGAGTACGTCGGCCCGAAGGAGCAGACCTGGGTGCCGATCGACGAGCGGTGAGCCCGACCGGGCCCGACCAGGGCCGTACCGACTCACCGTCACCCGAGCGGTCGAACCTGCGGCCGCGCCTGGACCCCACGCCGCTCGTGGTGGCCCGGTTCCCGGCTGGGTGGTGGCCACCGAGTCCGTCCGGTCCGTTCGTCGCACTGGTGGCCGCGCCGGATGAGACCACCGTGGTCCTCCCGCAGGAGGCACTGGCCGCGTTTCCGGCACCGGAGTCGACCGAACCGGGCTGGTTGCGGATCACCTTCGCCGGCCCGTTGCCCTGGGAACTGGTCGGTTTTCTCGCCGACGTGGCCAACCGACTGGCCACCGCGCGCATCCCGTTCACCTCGGTTTCCGGGTTCACCACCGACCATGTGCTGGTGCGCGCCGCCCAGGCGCAGACCGCGCTGGCGGTACTGCGCGGTGAATCCACTCCGCCGATGCGCGGGGGAGTGACCAACCCGTGAGCGACACCGGCCGGAGCCCGACCGAGGAGCGGCACTGGTCGGTGCGCGGCCGGGCCCGCACGGTGAACCTGCGCAACCTGCCGATGGCGGTGGTGACCGCGGTGCTGGCGGCCAGCCTGGCCTACACCCTGGTCGTCCCGCAGCACTGGCTGCGCGGGGTGATGGGGTTGGCCGGCGGCATGCTGCTCGCCGGTTCGTTGCGACTGGTCCTGCCGGCGCGTCAGGCCGGGCTGCTGGCGGTGCGCAACAGGCTGATCGACGTGGTCTTCTACGCCGGTGTCGGGGGCATGATCATCTTTCTCGGCGTGACCCTGGCCGCGGCCGGTTCAGCCTGATGCGTCCGGTCCCGACCGTGTTCGGCCCGGCTGCGGCCGGCAGGTGCCGCTCGGATAGCCTCGGCCCGGACTTCCCGCCGGGCATCGGTCCCGGGGCGGGCGGCCTGGGCCGCATCGACTGAAGCTGGCCATCGACTGAGCTGGGAGTGGAGCGATGGGCAAGGGCAAGGTGACCGTGGTTGGCGCGGGTTTCTACGGCTCGACGACCGCGCAGCGGCTGGCCGAGTACGACCTGTTCGAGACGGTGGTGTTGACCGACATCGTTGAGGGCCGGCCCGAGGGCCTGGCTCTGGACATGAACCAGTCGCGTCCGGTGGAGGGTTTCGAGACGCGGGTGGTCGGTCAGACGACCGGCCGCAACGGTGAGGGCTACGAGGCGACCGCTGGTTCCAGTGTGGTCATCATCACCGCCGGCCTGCCCCGTAAGCCCGGGATGAGCCGGATGGATCTGCTGGAGACCAACGCCCGGATCGTGCGAAGCGTCTCCGAGCAGGTCGCCGCCCACTCGCCCGACGCGGTGGTGATCGTGGTGTCCAACCCACTGGACGAGATGACCGCGCTGGCCCAGTTGGCCACCGGCTTCCCCAAGCAGCGCGTCCTCGGCCAGGCCGGGATGCTGGACACCGCCCGGTTCACCCACTTCGTAGCTGAGAAGCTCGGCGTCCCGGTCGGTTCGGTCCGGACGCTGACCCTCGGGTCGCACGGTGACACCATGGTTCCGGTGCCGTCCCGCTGCACCGTGGACGGCAGGCCACTGTCGGACCTGCTGCCCGCCGACGCGATCGCCGAACTGGTCACCCGGACCCGCGGTGGCGGCGGCGAGGTCGTGGCGCTGCTCAAGACCGGGTCCGCGTTCTACGCACCGTCGGCTGCCGCGGCCCGGATGGCGCGGGCCGTCGCCGAGGACTCCGGCGCGGTACTGCCGGTGTGTGCCTGGGTGGACGGCGAGTACGGCATCAGTGGGGTCTACCTCGGAGTCGAGGCGGAGATCGGCGCGCAGGGGGTACGCCGGGTCGTCGAGGGCCAGCTCACCGACTCGGAGCTGGCCGCGCTCAAGGAGGCCGCCGAGGCCGTTCGGGCGAAGCAGGCCGACGTCCAGAACATGTAGCGCCGAACAGGAGAATCCCTCACATGGCAAAGATCAAGGTCGACGGGGTCGTCGTCGAACTCGACGGTGACGAGATGACCCGGATCATCTGGCAGTTCATCAAGGAGCAGTTGATCCTGCCCTACCTCGATGTCGAGCTGGAGTACTACGACCTGGGCATCGAGCAGCGTGACGCGACCGACGACCAGGTGACCGTGGACGCGGCCAATGCCATCGCCCGGCACGGGGTCGGGGTCAAGTGCGCGACCATCACGCCGGACGAGGCGCGGGTCACCGAGTTCGGCCTGAAGAAGATGTGGCGGTCGCCGAACGGGACGATCCGCAACATCCTGGGCGGCGTCATCTTCCGTGAACCGATCATCATCAGGAACGTCCCCCGGCTGGTTCCCGGTTGGACCAAGCCTGTGGTGATCGGCCGGCACGCCCACGGCGACCAGTACAAGGCGACCGACTTCGTGGTGCCCGGGCCGGGCACGGTCACCATCACCTACACCCCGGACGACTCGACCGGCCAGCCGATGGAGTTCGAACTCGCGCACTTCCCCGGTGGCGGTGTGGCGATGGGCATGTACAACTACGACGACTCCATCCGGGACTTCGCCCGGGCGTCGTTCCGGTACGGGCTGCGGCGCGGCTTCCCGGTGTACCTGTCCACCAAGAACACCATCCTCAAGGCCTACGACGGGCGGTTCAAGGACCTGTTCGCCGAGATCTTCGAGTCGGAGTTCAAGGCCGAGTTCGAGGCCGCCGGGCTGACCTACGAGCACCGCCTGATCGACGATATGGTCGCCCAGGCGCTCAAGAACGACGGCGGCTACGTGTGGGCCTGCAAGAACTACGACGGTGACGTGCAGTCCGACGTGGTGGCGCAGGGCTTCGGCTCGTTGGGGCTGATGACCTCGGTGCTGATGACCCCGGACGGCCGGACCGTGGAGGCCGAGGCCGCGCACGGCACGGTGACCCGGCACTACCGGCAGCACCAGCAGGGCAAGCCGACCTCGACCAACCCGATCGCCTCGATCTTCGCCTGGACCCGTGGGTTGGCCCACCGCGGCACCCTGGATGGCAACCCGGCGGTGACCGAGTTCGCCCAGACCCTGGAGAGGGTCTGCGTGCAGACCGTCGAGAGTGGCGCGATGACCAAGGATCTGGCTCTGCTCGTCGGGAACGACACCCCCTGGCTGAACACCCAGGACTTCCTCGCGGCGCTGGACGAGAACCTGCGCAAGGCCATGTCAGCCTGACGT
>DATCXL010000020.1:0-3032 GCA_036565825.1 Mycobacteriales bacterium | reverse complement strand
AACTACTTCCCAGGTGCGGTCGACGATGTGAACGTCTTCCAGGCCGCGCTCACCGAAACCCAACTCCGGACCCTGACGGCCCAGTAGCCCGCGATTTCCGTTGGTGGGGGCGGTATCGCGCGGACACGCGCACCGCCCCCTGACCAGCCCGGCATTGGCCATAGCAGAGTGGGGGAGTGTCATGGGTATCGCACCCCCGAGGGTCCTTGACGGGGCTCGGGTCAGTATGGTCGCCCATCTTGGTACGGCGCAGCGACCCACCGGCGCGACCCGCCACTCCGTCCGCAACTTCAACGAGGTGGTTGCCAACCTTGCCATCGCGCAGTACGACGGTGACACGGATGTCTACCTCTTCTATTGCACGGAGGAGTGGGAGGTCGTGACGGACACCTGTCACCAGACTCAGGAGCAGGCGGTCGCTCAGGCCGAGTTCGAGTTCACCGGCCTTACGCTTGTGTCGGTGGAGTCGGACAGCGATCGTCCTGACGAGGACGGACCGTGACCTGTCAGGAATGGAAGTGTGCCTGGTACGCAGGACCATTACCCGTTCCAGTGTAGGAGAGAGCACCATGACAACATGGCTTGATGTTGTGGACGATTCCCGCGCCATCCATGCAATCTATGGCGGCGAGGCTCCACCGCTGGGCTGGGTAGATCTCCATGAAGTCTCGGTGCACAGGGACGGACCGCAAGCGAATCTTCGATTCGATCTTTCGACGTATCCAACGAATCCGCCAAAAAAATGGCAAGATTCACACTTCAATACTGCACAAGTCGAGCTTGCGCTTTTTCCACTGTACGAATTGCTGGTCGAGGGCTTTCACCACGATTCCCGCGTTAATCTCTGCTTGACGTCGCGGGATGAAACGGTCGAGGCGGTTACAAGGGCAGGGTCAACCAAGATGCGTATTGTTGCACAGCACGTAGTGATCGTAAAGATAGCTGGCTACTCGCAGGAGCGGGAAATTTAGCCTCGATCATTTACGGGGAGCGGCGGCATAACGGGATAGGTGCAGCACCCCGACCCATCGATCCCGTAGCGATGATCTTCAAGTTCGGGTGGGTCACCGTGACAGATCGTTTCGCGGCAGGTGGCATCGATGGCGCGTGTAGCCGGGTATTGGGGCGGTGTGGACAACCGGTGGGGTGTGGAGGTTGTCCGGGGGTGTCTGCATGGGGTGGGGTTGGTGGGCGCGTTCGGGTTAGGGTCGCCGGCGTCTGATCGCTACCGGTCACGGCCAGGACGCCTGCGGTCACTTCGGTGAGCGCGCGTGTCCCGGTGCGGTTGGCCGGGCGGAACCACGGAGTACTCCATGACCCAGAGACCACGTCCGTTGCATCCGGGCCGTTCACCACGGGATCTGTTCGGCGCCGAACTACGGCACTGGCGGTGCCTACGGGAAATGTCGCAGGGCGACCTCGCGCGCCTCACCCACTTCAGTCGAGACCTGATCGCCAAGGTGGAGAAGGCCGAACGCTGGCCGCGGCGGGACCTGACCGAGGCCTGTGACCAGGCCCTGGACACCGGCGGCGCGCTGGTCCGGATATGGCCGTGGGTGGAGACCGAGCACCAGTACGCGCTGGATCATGCGGACCATGCGGACATCGAACCGGCCGGCTCCGGGAATTCGGTTACGGACAAGGCCGGCTCGTCGGGCGCCATCAGTGCCTTTCAGTCGCATACTGGACGTACTGTTCGCGCCGGCGGCAGGGGACGGGGTGGTCGTCGGTCGGCCGCACCGGCCTGGGATGGCGGTGGGTCGCTGAGCCTGGAGGAGCAGGTGTCCATGGCCGCACACGAGTCCGCCCAGTTCTCCGACCACCCGTCCAACGTAGGTCCGGCCGCGCTGGACCAGCTCCGCACGGACGCCACCCGGCTGGCCCGGTCGTTCGCGAACGGACCCCGCCTCGACGTCTTTGCCCGGGCCCGGTGGCTGCGCGACCGCGCGTTCGCGTTGTTGGACAGCCGGCAGCGGGTGTCGGAATCGAGGGAGCTTTACCTTCTGGCTGGCGCCACCTGCGGCATGCTCGCCGAGATCACCCAGGATCTCGGCTTCAACGACGCGGGGATGGTCCACACCCGGACCGGCCTCTTGTGCGCACAGCAGTCCGGTCACAACGGTCTGCTGGCCTGGATTCGCGCCCAGCAGAGCATGATCGCCTACTACGACGGGCGGTTCTCGCACGCGGCCGAGTTCGCCCGGCGGGGCCAGGAACTCGCCCCCACCGGCACGATCAGCGTCCGACTACCTGCTCTGGAAGCCCGGGCCGCCGCCCGACTCGGCAACGCCGAGGCCGCCCGGTCGGCCCTCACCCGGGTCGGTCCGGCCCGCGAACAGGTGACGCCGAACGAACTGGACGAGTTGGGCGGCATCGCGTCCTTCCCCGTTCCCAAGCAACACCACTACGGCGCCGAGTCCTACCTGAACATCGGTGACCGCCAGGCGGTCGCCGCCGAGGCCGACGCCTGCCTCACCGGTTACCAGAACGGCCCGGCCGACGAACGCGCCTACGACAACATGGCCTCCACCCGGATCAACTTCGCCCAGGCCCTGGTGGCCGACGACCTCGAAGCGGCCCGCCAGGCTGTGCAGCCCGCGTTCGACATCGCGCCAGAACTGCGTACCTCCTCGGTGCGGCAGCGATTCCAGCAACTACATGGCCGACTGTGCACCCCGGCCGTCTGGAACGCCCCGGTGGCGGTGGAACTGCGCGACCAGATAGAACACTTTCTCGCCGACGACACCACATCACCGCTGCCAGCCTGACGTCCGTTGCACGCCCCCGGGCGGGATTTCGTATCCCTCCACGAGTTCCGCCCCACCCTCTCGCCACAGGAAAAGGAATCGCGAGGGCGTGGGGAGCGTCGACCTTCTGGTGGTTACCGTCCGGACGGCACAACCGGCGGGCTCTGTCGGGGCGGAACCGTTCACGGCAGCCGGCGACTACGATTCGACCGATGAGCCTGCACCGGTTCGGGCTGTACTACCCGTATATGCGGCTGGACGGCGAGTGGCTGGGGATGGCCGCGT
>DATCXL010000018.1:0-10191 GCA_036565825.1 Mycobacteriales bacterium | reverse complement strand
CGGCGGCGACCGCCCGCAGCACCGTGTTGCCCACGCTGGTCAACCCGACCCGCCAGCCCTCGGGAGTGCTCTGTACCCCGACGCCGACCATCGCCCAGTCCGACCTACGCCGACGGAACTTGAGGTAGGCGTGCGGCCCCGGCGCCACCGGGAAGTCGACCTCCACGACCAGTTCGTCCGGTCGCAGCGGCGTGGTCATGAAGTCGACGAGGAACTCTGCCGCCGGCATACGCCGGTCGGTGGTCACGATCTGCGCGTCGAGCATCCGCGCCACGGTGCAGTAGTCGCCGGCGGAGTCGGCGTGGGCCAGTACCCCTCCGATGGTTCCCCGAGCCCGCACCTGTGCGTCGCCGACCTCGGCCGCCACCGCCGCCAGCAGCGGAAGATGCTCGCGCACGACGGGGTTTCGGGCCAGGTCCGCGTGCCGGCACAGCGCACCGATCCGGACCCTGCCCCGCTCGACCGTGATGTGACGCCACTGGTCCAGGCGGCCCACGTCGACCAGGATCGTGGGCTGGGCCAACCGCAGTTTCATCAGCGGGATCAGGCTCATCCCACCGGCGATGACCTTCGCCTCGTCGCCACCGTCGCGAAGCAGTTCCCGCGCGTGCTCCACGTCGGTGGCCAGGTGGTACTCGAAGGCACTGGGGATCATCGCGGCTGGTACCCCGCTCCGGTGCCGGCGCTCACCTGTGACGATTCGTCGGGCTCCGGCGTGGACAGTGCCTCGGCCGCGGCCAGCACGGCCCGTTCGATGTTGATGTACCCGGTACACCGGCAGATGTTGCCCTCCAGGCCCACCGCTATCTCCTCCGGGGACGGCGAGGGATTACCGGCCAGCAGGGACACCGTGGACATCATGAATCCCGGCGTGCAGTAGCCACACTGGAGGCCGTGGTGCCGATGGAACGCCTCCTGAACCGGATGTAGCTGGCCTCCGGTCGCCAGACCCTCCACCGTCGTCACGGACCGGCCGTCGGCCTGCACGGCGAACATGGTGCACGACTTGACCGCCTCACCGTCGAGCAGCACGGTGCAGGCCCCACACTGGCTCGTGTTGCAACCTATGTGGGTACCGGTGAGTTGTAGTTGTTCGCGCAGGCAGTGGACCAGCAGCGTCCTGGCCTCGACCGCGAACCGACGGACGGTGCCGTTGACGTTCAGCGAGATGATGTGTTCGGACGACTGCGACAATTTGCCTCCTCAGGCTTGGGCGCTGGCCCCGGTTCGGTGACGTGCCGGGCCGATGACGTTCCGGGCCAGGACACCGGTACGGCCGGTACGGCAGGGACACCGGTGCGGCCGGCACGGCGAACCGGCGCCCAGGCACCCTGCGGGTTCGTCGCCCGTGGGGAACCCGCGCCTTCCCCACGCGCGGAGCATCTGCCCGGTGCCCGTCACGATCGGGTCCGGCGCATGGTCAGACGGGCCATCGAGATGGCCAGCAGCAGGACGACCCCGTTGAAGATCGGTTCGACGTAGGTCGGCGCTCCCAGCATGAACATCCCGGTCGTGCCCGTCGCCACCAGGTACACGGCGAGGAAGGTGCCCCACACGTTGTAGTGCCCTGGGCGGATCGCGGTCGCTCCCAGGAACGCCGCGGTGAAGGCGGGAAGCAGGAACGAGGTCATCGACTCCGCACTGCTCGATCCGACCCGGGAGGCCTGCACGATCCCGCCGAGTCCGGACAGCAGGGCGGCTGCCACGAAGGTGAGCAGGACGAGCAGACGCACCCGGATACCGGCGAACTGCGCCGCGGTCTCGCTACCGCCGATCGCGTAGAGGTGGCGACCGGTCGGGCGGTAGCTGAGGAAGTACCAGACGACGGCCCCGACCACCAGGGCGTAGACGAAGGCCATCGGCACGCCCAACGGTCGCGCCTGGGCCAACACCTTGAACGAGGCCGGCACGTCGGAGAAGATCAACTCCCCGCCGGAGTACAGCAGCGAGATGCCGTAGACCGCCGATCCGACACCCAGGGTGACCACCAGCGAGTTCAACCGGGTGTATGCGACGAACACACCGTTGACCACCCCGATCACCAGACTGACCAGAAGACCCAGGGCAATCGCCTGCCACACCGGCCAGGCGTTACGCGACAGTGTGCCGATGGTCAGCAGACTGGCCACGGTCGCGGTGTACCCGACCGACAGGTCGTACTGGTTGACGATGAGCGGCAGCATGATCCCCAGCGAGATCAGCGTCAGTGCCGCGCTGCCGGTGAGGATCGACGCCGCGTTCTGGAAGGTGGCGAAGCTGCTCGGCCGGACCAGACTGAATGCCACGATGGCGATGATCAGCGCCAGGAGCAGTCCGAACCGTTGCAGCACCATCATCGCCGGACCGCCCGCACCGCGCCCGCGAAGCGGAACCCGACCGACATCCGAGCCGATCTCAGCGCCGTTGTCGGTACCACCTCCCGTTTCGGGCACCGGCCCGGACTCCGACACCGCACCGGCCTGTTCGGGCTCGGGACGGTCCGCGACGTTCGACCTCATCGGACAACTCTCTTCCCCGCGACTCCGCTGTAGACGGCGGTCAGCAGGCTGCCCCGGGAGATCTCGTCCCGTTCGAGGGTGACCTGTAGCCGGCCGTCCTTCATCACCAGCACCCTGTCCGCGTACTTCGCCACCTCCTCGACGTCGGATTCCAGCCACAGCACTGCAAGACCCTCGCTTTCCGCGCGGGCCCGCATCGCCCGCATGATGTCGGCCTTGGCCCCCACGTCGATGCCCTGCAACGGCTCATCGAGGATGAGCAACGAGATCGGCCGCCGGGTCCACTTGCCCAGCGAGACCTTCTGCTGGTTGCCGCCCGAAAGGCTGCTGGCCAGGGCGGTGGGATCCGGAGGCGCGACGGCCAGTTGGTCGATCACGGTCCGGGCCATCCGGATGATCCGGCGTCGGGATATGCCAAGCCCCCGGACGAAACCCTCATAGGAAGTGACCACCAGGTTGTCCGCGACCGGCATGGAAACCGCCAACCCGTCGCCTCGTTCCTGCGGGACGTAACCGATACCCATCCGGGTACACCCCCGAGAGGACAGCCTCGCCACCCGGCTGCCCCTGATCAGCACATCTCCGGAGGTGACCCGTTCGATGCCGTAGAGAAGTCGGCCCAGTTCGGATCGTCCGGAGCCGATGAGCCCGGTGACCGCCACCACCTCACCTGGCATCACGCGGAAACTGACGTCCTGTACCCGCCGACCACAGAGCCGCCGCGCCTCGACGAACGGTGTGGTGTCCGCCGGGCGCGGCGAACGTTCTGTCACGTCCTCGGCTGTCGGTACCCGGCCGATGATCAGTCGCCTGATCGACTCCTCGTCGGTGTCGCGTAGGGCTCCGGTGAACACCCGTTCCCCGTCTCGCAGGACGGTGACCTCGTCGGCCGCGGCGAAGACCTCGTCGAGTCGGTGGGTCACGTAGACGACCGAGACGCCGCGGCTCTTGAGTACGCCCAGGATGTCGAGCAGTTTCTCCACCTCGGACCGTGGCAGCCGCGCGGTCGGTTCGTCGAGGAACAACACGCTTCGGTGGTACCCGGTCCCCTGTAGGGCCCGGGCGACCGCCACCAGGGTCTGGCCGACCGGGCCGAGGGTGTTCACCGGCCGGCGCGGGTCGATGTCGAGATTGAGTTTGGCAAGTTCCGCGCTCGCCTCGGCGTACTGCTTCCGCCACTGGATGGTGCCGGTTCTGCCTGTTCGGTAGGGCACGTCGAGCGCCAGGTTCTCGGCGACGGAGAGGTCTCCGGCCAGCCCGAGGTCCTGGTGTACGAACCTCAGGCCGGCCGCGTGGGCCTGCCGGGGGCTGTGGTGGGAGGGCAGGCGGTTGTCGTGCACCGCGAGCGAACCCGAGTCGGCCTGGTGGTACCCCGCGATGATCTTGATCAGCGTCGACTTGCCGGACCCGTTCCGTCCCAGCAGCGCGTGCACCGACGACTCGCGGGCCACGAAGTCGACCGCGTGCAGGGCCCTGGTCCCACCGAAGTGCTTGCTGAGCCCAGCGGCGTGCAACGCCGGGCTGGGCTCAGCCGACACCACGTGAGTGTCAACACTCATCCCGTGACGCCCCACAGCTCGCGGTAGTACTTACGGTAGTCGAGGCCACCGTTCCAGCCGTTCTTCATCTCCTCGTCGGTCAGGTCGCTCAGGTTGGTCTTGTCGAAGATGCGCACCGGGATGTTCTGGTCAACGACCGGCTGGCCGTTGAGCATGCGGTTGAGGTTGTCGATCAGCGCCCATGCCTGCCACTGGTACGCGTTTCCAACGGTCATCACCTGGAACTGTCCGTCCTTGATGAGCTGCAGGTTCTGCCCGTTGGCGTTCATCCCGATGCCCTTGGCCTCGGTGGAGATCCCGCGGGCGATCACCTCGGAGGCAACCCGCGCCATGCAGGCGTCGAAGCACCAGATCCAGTTGGTCGAGGGGTTCTGTTGCAGCGCCGCGGCCGCCAGGCTGCCGGGCTGGCTCTCCAGGTTCGCGATCTGGAACTGCTTGACATCAACCTTGCAGTCCGGGCACTTGGTCTTGTCGGTCAGGACCGACATGATGCCTTCCATCTCGCCGTGTTCGACGACGTAGAACTCCTTGTCCTCCAGGATGAAGGCGTCAACCTTGCCCTCGGACTTGGCGATCATGTAGTAACCGGCGAGTTGGCCGGTGAACACCCAGTCGTGTGAGATGTCCGGGATGCTCTCTGGTTCGTTCTTGAGGTTGCCCAGGGTGATCAACGGGATCTTCTGGTCCAGCGCCCGCTTGATGCCCTCCTGGGTCGTCCTGGTGTCGACCAGGTCCAGGACGATGGCGTCGAACTTGGCGTCCACCGCGGCGTTGATCGCCTCAAGCTGCTTGGCCGGGTTGCCCTGTCCGTCGAAGAGCGTGGTCTTCCAGCCGAGCAGCGCCGCGGCCTCCTGCTGGGCACGAGCCGGTCGCGCACAGCCCTCTGCGTTCTGGTCGCAGGTGATGATCGCCACCCGGGCACCGGGCTTCGGTGTGGGTGCCGAGGTCGGGCCCTGCCAGGTGCTGTTGGCCGCGCTCCACTTCTCAACCTGAGCCTTGGCCTCCGCCACAGCCGCGGACGTCGCGGCGTCCGATCCAGAGTCGCCCTTGGCCGCGTCGTCGGTTCCTCCCGAGCAGGCGGCGGCGGCCATTCCCAGGATCGCTGTTGCTGCGACCAGCCGCCACGCCCCCAGGCGTCGGTGACGGCCGGAGCCGTCCCGAGGGCCGGTGTTCGTGCGGTGGCGCGACAGTGTCGCCATATCTGTTCCCTCCGTGGTCGCCGTCCAACGGCGAATGAAGTCGTGAGGGACATTGGTATACTAGAACATTAGAACGGTCAAGAGGTCTTTGCACGCACATCGAGCCAACCGCGTAACGATCTCCATGCTGTCGTCGAATCGGAGCATTCGGCCCTGTTCGACTACTCCGTTGGAACCAGTCTTCTGGCCGGACACACACGGCCACCATCTCGACGTCGATCCACACCCGGACCCGAGTGCCGTGCCGCCCGGAGGCCACAACCGGCCGGCCCAACGCGGACACGGGCTCACACACCCGACCCGTGCCTCGCCCTGTTCAGCCAGCGTTCGGAAGGAGCGACCGGTTCCCGGCACTCCCCCGCCGTCAGCACGAAGCCGCGCAGAACCCTGTCCACGCGGGACCGGTCAGTAGTCGGGTTGGGGCTGGAAGTCGGCGAGTTCGCCCACCGCTGTCTCCAGCGCCGTGTCGACGCCTCGGCCGACCATCGTCTGGTAGGCGTGGTCCCGTAGGCGTCGAGGAAGAGCCGCAGCCTCCGCGGCCTGTCCGCGGAGGCGGTGAAACCCTCGGCGGCGACGACGTGACGGGCATGCAGCGGGACCCAGGCGAACGCGGTGAAGGCCAGATCCCACTCCGGGGTGACCGCGGCGGCGAGGTCCCAGTCGAAGAACCCCGTCAGGCGCCCGTCAGCCCATACCGCGTTGTAGGGAGCAGCGTCGTTGTGGCCGACGATCAGACCGGGCCGCCAGGCCCCTCCCTCCCGCCAGACCGCACCCGCGGGCGGTTCGAACCCGGCGACCGCGACGTGGAGGTCGCGCAGCCAGCACGCGACCTGGCACAGTGCGTCGTCACTGTGCACCCAACCGGGCCACGGCCGGGAAGCCCCGACCACCTCACCGGGCAGGTACGACAACACCTCCAGGCCTCGATCGTCGAACCCCAACGCCCGGGACACCCGGTGAAACCCACAGCCTCCAGATGCCGAAGAAGCGTGCACGGAGGGAGTCCAACGGCCCGGGACGCGACGCACGGTGTCACCGACCCGGACCCGCCCCACCGGTGTTCCCACCAGGAAGCCTCTGTTCTTGCATCATCGAATCTCTCGTCACCCAAGCGCCGGAGAGTTCGCGACGGCATCCCGCACCATCCGGACCGGCCGCCCCTGGCGGCCCTTCTGAGCCGGTGAGGATCACCCGGCACGGACACGACCCGCCATAGGCGTCCGCGTCGCTCGTAGTTACGTCACGGTCACACCACGCATGGAAACGGCCCCCAGGAGTGATCCTGGGGGCCGTTCCTGTTGGTAGCGGGGGCAGGATTTGAACCTGCGACCTCTGGGTTATGAGCCCAGCGAGCTACCGAGCTGCTCCACCCCGCGTCGCTGTGTCCAAGTGTAGTGACGCCGGGCCGCGGCGGCAAATCCGCGGCCCGGCGCCGTCACTCCCGCCTTCGTCAGCCGGTGGGGGTGGGGGTCGGGGCTGGCGTGGATGCCGGCTGGTCGCCGCCCGAACCGCCCGCCTTCTTGGCCTCGTCGAACTCGCCGACGGCCTTGGACAGGTCCGACTGCGCCTGTCCGATCTTGGCGAAGTCGCCATCCTTGGTGGCGGTACGCAGTGCCTCCAGAGCCTTCTGGATGTCGGTGACCGCCTTGGCCAACTCCGGAGACAGGTCCCCGGTGTCACCCGGGGTCGCCGTCGAGCCGGGAGACGGAGTCGCCGTCGAGCCGGGAGACGGGGACGGCGCCTTGTCAGTGTCAGGCGCCTGCTGACCGGCACCCTCGCCGAAGATCTTGTCCAGCGCCTGGGCCAGGGTGTCCTCGTAGGCCACCTTGTCACCGAACGCGGCGAGCACCTTACGCATCAGGGGGTAGGCGTTGCCCTGCCCCTGCACGTACAACGGTTCGACGTACAGCAGACCGCCGCCGACCGGAAGGGTCAGCAGGTTGCCGTAGAGCACGTTCGAACCGCGCTGGTCAAGCAATGCGACGCTCTGCGCGATGTTGATGTCGGAGTTGAACTGTGCCTGCGCCTGTTTGGGCCCGGGCACGGTGGTACTACTGGGCAACTCGAGCACCCGGATCGTGCCGTAGTCCTCCGGGTCGCTCGACGCCGACACGTAGGCCGCCAGGTTCGGTCGCTTGAGTGCGTTGAGCGCGCTGGTGAGCTGGAACGTCGGCCTCTCCTGCTCCGGCGTCTGCGCCAGCAGGTAGTACGGCGGCTGCGGCTCTCCGCTGTTCGTCGCCGGGTTCGGATCCTCAGGCACCTCCCAGAAGTTCTGGTTGTTGTAGAACTGCACCGGGTCGTCGACGTGGTACTTGGTGAGCAGGGAACGCTGCACCTTGAACAGGTCCTCCGGGTAGCGCAGGTGCTCCCGCAGGTCCTTGGGCATCTTGTCCTCCGGCTGGACGATGCCGGGGAAGACACCCTTCCAGGTCTCCAGCACCGGATCGCGCGGTCCGAACTGGTACAGCGTCACGGTCCCGTCGAAGGCGTCCACCGTGGCCTTGACCGAGTTGCGGATGTAGTCGATCTGTTGCTTGGGCTGGCCGGCGGTACCGCGCCCGGTCAGCGAGTCCTGGGTGGCCTCACCGAGCTGGGTGTGCTCGGCGTAGGGGTAGCCGTCCAGAGTCGTGTACGCGTCAACCACCCACAGGATCTTGCCGTTGACGACCACCGGGTAGGGGTCTCCGTCGGCCTTGAGGAAGGGTGCCGCCTTCTCCACCCGGGCACGGGGGTCACGCACGTAGAGGATCTTGGACTCCTCGCCGATGGCGCTGGAGAAGAGGATGTTGCGTTCCTTGTAGTGCCAGGCGAACGCCAGGCGATTGACCACACCGCCGATGTTCACCCCGCCGCCACCGGTGTAGGTCGACTTGACGTCCTCTCCGCCGGTACCGGGCAGGTCGAACTCGCGGTCCTTCTCGTCGGCGCTCTTGCCCACGATCGAGTACACGTCACCGAACAGCTCGCCGTAGTAGATCCGGGGCTGGTCCACCTTGATGTCACCGGTGGTGGGCAGGTCCTTGGTGGTGAAGTCGGGCTGCCCGTCGGTGGTGACCGTGTTGGCCGGCGCGGCCACGAACCCGTTCCCGTGCGTGTACACCAGGTGAGAGTTGATCCAGTTTGTCTGGTTACCCGTCAGCCCGGACTGATCCAGCTCGCGTGCCCCGACGATGTAGTCCTGGGTCTTCCCGTCGATGGTGTAGCGGTCGATGTCCAGCATGTCGGCGAATCCGTAGAAGTTGAGGATCCGCTGCAACTGGTCGTAGGTCGGCGACAGCACGTTCGGGTCGAGCAGCCGGGCATTGGGAATCGTCGCGGTGTCGTCCCGGATGGAGGCCAGCGCGTCCGCCGACGGCTTGGTCTTGGCGTCGTAGGAGATGTACTTGACCTTGTCGATGCCGTAGGCCGCCCGGGTCGCCTCGATGTTGCGGACGATGAACGCCTTCTCCTTCTGGTCGGCGTTCGGCTTGACCTGGAACTGCTGGATTATGGCCGGGTAGGCGCCGCCGATCAGGATGCTGGACACCACCAGCAACACCAGCGCGATCGCCGGAAGTTGGAAGTTACGGAACCAGACGTTGGCGAGGAAGGCGATCGCACACAGCACGGCGATGATCATCAGGATCGTCTTGGCCGGTAGCACCGCGTTCACGTCGGTGTAGGACGCTCCGGTGACCTTGGCCGCACTGCGTTCGGAGAACGCCAGACCGTAGCGGTCCAGGTAGTAGGCGGCGGCCTTGAGCAGGACGAACAGACCGAGCAGCACTGACAGATGTGCCCGCGCCGCCGGGGTGACCCGCTCCCCCGGTGTCTGTAGCCGCAGGCCGCCGAACAGGTAGTGCACCACGACCGCGCCCAACAGGGCCAGCAGCACGGCGGCGAACAACACGCCCAGGATGAACCGCTGGAACGGGTAGCTGAACGCGAAGTAGGAGATGTCCCGGTGGAACTGCGGGTCGGTGATGCCGAACTTCTGGCTGTGCTGCCACAGTTGCCACACCTGCCACTTGCCCTGCGCGCTCAGCCCGGCGAACAGACCCACCAGCAGCGTGACGGCCAGCAGCCAGGTCCGACGGCGCGGTTCGATCACCGACCGGTACCGCTCCAGGTTCTGCTGTTCCAGCGACATCGGCCGGAACGGGGGACGCACCCGGTAGGCGAGCGCAAGGTTCCCACCGACAACCAGCGCCATCAACGCGCCGAACAGAAGGAAGAGGAGCACTCGGGTTCGAAGGATGGTATCAAACACCATCCGGTATCCGGTCTCACCAAACCACAGCCAGTTTACGTAGAGCGAGACAAATGAGCCCAACAGGCTGAGGAACAGCACCAGCGTGACGGCGATCAGAATGATGATGCGCGCGCGCCGTGAGATCGTCGGCACCGGCAACGGCGGCCGCATGGCCACGGGACACTCCAGGGTTGGTCGCGGGGTCGGACCGCCAGTCTGGCGGAAGCGCCCAGACAGACAGACAGAAGGCTGGACGTCATGGAAACTTACTCGGCGGCCCAGAGGTTCCCGGCCGGGCCGAATGGCGTGCGCGAGTACTTACCGCGACGATAGGCCCCATGAGCGAGATCCCCCCTGTCTCAGCCGCCCCGCTGGAGAACATCGCCGCGGAGGTCGAGCGGCATGTCGGCAGTACCGGATGGGACCAACCACCCCAGATATTCGCGCTGGTCGACACCGCCGAGTTGCTGCGCACGCAACCCGGGTTGGCCGACAGCGTGGGCGCGGGGATCGACGTCATGCCGGACGGCTCGCTCACCCCTGTCGAACAGGAACCGCTGCCCGACGCGCCGTTGGACGAGACGCTGGGACGCATCGCCTGGCCGGAGGGCGTGCGCGGCTGCGCGTTGGTGCACGAGATCGTGGTGCTGCCCCCGGGCGCGGAGGAGGCCATGCCGGCCGACGCCGACGCTGCCGAGTACGCC
>DATCXL010000013.1:0-3011 GCA_036565825.1 Mycobacteriales bacterium | reverse complement strand
GCGGCGGCAGTTTCGGTTGGCTGAACGCCAACGAGAAGCTGCCCCGACACTACTTCGAGTTGAACCTGCGCGGGATGCGCGAGCATCGGGTGCTGGCCAGTCGCTCGGCCCACTGGTACCACCCGGTGGGCAACCTGGAGTTCGCCGACGCGCACGGGGCCGGTGAGCTGGTTGAGCGGGCCGAACGGTTACGCGACTGGGGTTACCCGGTGCGGGCACCCGACCCGGAACAGGCGGCCCGCCTGGAGCCCGCGGTACGGACCGAACCGGGCGCGGTGGCCTACTTCCCGGACGAGGGATACGTCGACGGTCAACTGTTGGTCGACACCCTGCTCGCGCATGCCAGGGCGGCCGGTGCCCAGGTGCTGGTCGGTGAGCCGGTGACCGACCTGGTCGTCGGTGGCACCCGGGTACGAGGGGTACGGCTGCGGAAGGGTCGGATCGACGCCGACCTGGTGGTGCTGTGCGCCGGCTGGCAGACCACCGAACTGGCCGAGCGGGCCGGGGTGCGGGTGCCGTTGGTGTCACCGCACCAGGCCGGCTCACGGGCGGTGTGTCTGCTGGCCGAGGTCGAGCCACCGGCCGGTGTGAGACTGCGCCGGGTGGTACACGCGCCGGGGATCGTTGCCCGGCCGACCCAGCACGGGCGGCTGTTGATCGAGCCGGACCACATTCCGGCCGGCCTGGTCTTCGGCGCACCGCCGCCGCCGGAGCCGGGCGAGGCGTTGTTGGCGATCGCCCGCCGGCTGCTACCCGGGCTGGCCGGACGCGGGCTGGCCGCCCGGCTTTGCGTACGCCCGATGCCCGAGGACCGTTATCCGGTGGTCGGCTGGTGCCCGGGCCTGCCCGGCTGTTACGTGGCGGCCACCCACAGCGGCATCACGCTGGCGCCGTACCTGTCCATTCTGGCCGCCGCCGAACTGTTGGACGCCCAGCCGGCCGAGGAGTTGGCACCCTACCGTCCCGACCGGTTCGTCGAGGTGGCCTGACCGCCCAGCGCGACGATGTTCGCCCACAGGGCGCCGAGGCTTGGGGGTGTGGCGCGGGAAGGAGGAGGACCCGCGCCACACCCGTCGGTGCGGCAGACCATGGCGGCCGGCACGATGTCCAGCCTGCCGGCATCCGGCGTGAGGGTCAGTGGTGCCCGCATCCGGATTCTCCGTGTGGACGGCCTCACCACCGTTCGGGTGACGATGCGACCCGCCGCGGACAGGCGTTCTCGCGCCGAAACGGTGTGGGTGGCCGGGGGTGCGGTCGTCGGCTCAGGCGGAGCGCTGGTAACTACCGAAGGCACGGGTGGACAGCCACCCACAGACCACGGCGAAGGCCGCCAGGTATCCCAGGTGGGGTAGCAGCGTGTTCCAGTCCACCGTGGCCGACAGTGCCTGCCGGCCGGCCAGCACGGCCCAGTTCACCGGGTTGATCCTGGCCACGTCCTGCACCCAGGAGGCAGCCAGGTCCTGACGCATCATCGCCGAGGACAGGAACGTGAGCGGCAGGGCGAGGAACTGCACGGTCGCGATGACACTCTCCTGCCGGCGCAGCAGTAGCGCGAGCGCGTTGGACAGCGACGCGAACCCGACCGCCAGCAGCACCGAACCCAACACCAGCACCGGCAACCCGATCGCGGCGTGGGGGAACCGGGCCCCGCCGGCCAGTCCGATCGCCACGATGATGAGTGTCTGGATCACGATGATGACCGCCTGGTAGCCGAGCATCCCGGCCATCAGCGCGCCACGGTGCACCGGAGTGACCAGGAACCGGTCCAGCACGCCCTGTTCGATGTCCAGCACGATGCCCATCCCGCTCCAACCGCCACCGAAGACCGCGCTGAGCATCACGATCCCGGGGGTCAGGAAGGTGATGTAGTCCCCGCCGCCGAAGCCGGGAATCTCGACCACACGGCGGAACAGCGCCCCGAACAGCAGCAGCCAGATGATCGGCTGCACCAGCGACACCGCGATCAGCCAGGGTTCCCGGACCAGGCCGAGCAGATGCCGCTGGGTCATCCGTGCGGACTGGGCAAGCATGGTCATCGCGACTCTCCGACGGCTGGCCGAACGCGCGGCCGACGTGGCGTAGGTACACGTCGTCAAGGGACGGTCTTCCCACGGTGACCGAGGTGGCCCGCAGGCCACGGGACGCCAGTGCGGCGAGTAGCCCGGGTACCGCCGCCGCGCCGTCGTCGGCCCGTGCCCGCAGCCAGCGACCGTCCACGGTCACCTCCCGGACCCCTGCGATGTGAACCTCTGCTCCGTCGGGTTGTTCGTCGGCCAGTTCGACCTGGACGGTGTCACCGCGCAGCTCGCCCTTGAGTTCGGCGGGGGTGCCCTCCACCACGATCCGGCCGGCCTCGATGATGGCCAGTCGGCTGGCCAGTTGGTCGGCCTCCTCCAGGTAGTGGGTGGTGAGCAGGATGGTCAGGCCCTCGTCGCGGGCCAGCCGGGAGATCTCCTGCCACATCACGGCCCGGGCCTTCGGGTCAAGGCCGGTGGTTGGTTCGTCCAGGAAGAGCACCCGGGGTCGGTGGACCAGGCCCAGCGCGATCTCCAACCGCCGCCGCATGCCGCCGGAGTAGGTCCGGGTGGGGCGGTCGGCGAACGGCAGGAGGGCGGACGGCCGGTGAGTGCCTCGGGCGGGCCAGGTCGGCGGAGTGGCCGGCCGGTCACCCGCCCGACAGGACGGGGTGGGTGAATGGCGCCGGTGTTCGGCCACGGCCGGTTGCGGCTGTATCTGCTCAGACTGCTCGACGAGTCTCCCCGCCACGGCTACGAGTTGATCCGGATGCTGGAGGACCGGTTCCTGGGCATGTACGCCCCATCGGCCGGCACCATCTATCCACGACTGCGCCGGCTGGAGGCCGAGGGGCTGGTCACCCACAGCGAGGGCGACGGGCGCAAGGTGTACCGGCTCACCGATGCCGGCCGGGCCGAACTGCGTGACCGGGTCGGGGAGTTGGACGACCTCGAGGCGCAGATCCGCGACTCGGTGCGCGAACTCGCCCAGGAGGT
>DATCXL010000923.1:0-3866 GCA_036565825.1 Mycobacteriales bacterium | reverse complement strand
CTTGCCGCGGCTGCTCCACATGACCATCCCGCCACAGGGCAGCCCGTGCGGTACCAGTTCGTCCAACACTCCCAGAGTCCGTAGCACACTCAGGCCGTTGGGCGTCACCATCAGGAACGAGCCGGCGCAGTCACTGGGGGTTTCCTGAGCCTCGTAGATGACCGGGTCGATTCCGGCCCGGGTGAGAAACATCGCGGCGACTGGCCCGGCGATACCGCAACCGATGACCAGCGCGGTCCTACCTGAGGTTGTCCGGGGCATCGCGGCACTCCTTGACATGACGTGTGAAGCCGACGGGATGGACCGATACGGGGCGGCCGTCACCGCGATCCATTCCTGGCCGGCATGGTCGAGTCGCTCGATGATCGGCCGGGAAGGTGGCACGACGGCCGGTCGCCGTCGCCAGACCATGGTCAGAGCACTTCCGGACAATGTCAATCACCACTGTGGAGTGTCCTTCTGAGACTGTGGTTGATCGGCAAATGCCATATATGTGAAGGAATGTTGGTTCACCCGAACGGTAGGTGTCCTGTCGGCGGGACGCTACTCGTTCAACGAAAGAGTATGGCGCAACCACGTGTCCTAACAGGACTATGCAATCAGGCCGAGTTAGCCTCGTTCTCCTGTTAACTCACCGACCGGACAGGAGCCCAGGATGCACCGAACCCTGATCGTGGCAAGGATGGAACCAACCGAGATCGCGGCGGTGGCCGAGATCTTCGCCGAGTCCGACGCGGGCGAACTGCCGGGCCTGGTGGGCGCCACACACCGGGCCCTGTTCAGCTTCCACGGGCTCTACCTGCACCTGGTCGAGTCGCACACCGACGTGGGGACAACCCTGCCACTGGTGCGGGACAACCCGGCCTTCCGCGAGGTCAACACCCGATTGGCCTCACACATCCGGCCCTACGACCCGGGCTGGCGAGAGCCGAAAGATGCTATGGCACAACAGTTCTACGACTGGTCGGCGCAGCCGGCGGAACGGGTGCAGGCCGCCCGTTCCTGATCGTCCACGAGCGATCGTCCGCTGTTCGCCGTCCTGACCGTCGACCGTCCTGGCCGCACGGTCGGGCCGGTCCCATCCACCAGCCACCGAGCACCAACCGCGAGGAGGACAAAGCCGTGCCCACCGACCCAGTCAAGATCGCCGCCGCCGACGTCGCGCCGAACCGTCGTAGGGGCGGAGACATCCGGGTGTTGCTCAGTCCCACAACGGTCGGTGCGACCTCAGGGTTCCTGGGGGTGCTGAACCTGCCACCGGGCGAGTATGTCAGCGAGCACTACCACCCCTACTCCGAGGAGTTCGTCTACCTGGTCAGTGGTTCGTTGGTCATCCGGGTCGACGACGTCGAGGTGGCCATGGCACCCGGTGAGGCGCTGCTGGTGGCGAAGAACGCCCGACACCGGTTGATGAACACCGGGGCCGAGGACGTTCTGGCGGTGTTCCAGCTCTCCCCGCTGGCACCCCGACCGGAGCTGGGACACGTCGACACCGAACCCTTGCGCGAGCCGGCCATCCAGGCACCGGACGTGGGAGGCGTGACGTGACCGGCAGGGTGGCCGCGATCACCGGCATGGGCGTGGTCGCGCCCGGCGGAATCGGTACCAAGAACTTCTGGGAACTGATCACCGCCGGCCGGACCGCCACCCGCACCATCTCGTTCTTTGACCCGTCCGGATTCCGGTCCCGGGTGGCCGCCGAGGCTGACTTCAACCCGGGTAGGGAGGGGCTGACCACCCGCGAGGTCCGGCGGATGGACCGGGCGGCGCAGTTCGCCGTGGTGTGCGCGCGGGAGGCGCTGTCGGACAGTGGACTGGGCCTCGACGGGATCGAGCCGGACCGGGTGGCGGTGAGCATCGGCAGCGCCGTGGGCTGCACCACCGGCCTGGAAAACGAGTACGTCGTGGTCAGCGACAGCGGTCGTGACTGGCTGGTGGACCACCGCTACGCCATGCCACACCTCTACCAGTTCATGGTGCCCAGCAGCATCGCCGCCGAGGTGGCCTGGACCTGTGGCGCGGAGGGTCCGGTGGCAACCATCTCCACCGGCTGTACCTCGGGGCTGGACGCGGTCGGGCACGCCGCCCGGATCATCGCCGAGGGCACCGCCGACATGGCGCTGGCCGGTGCCACCGACGCACCGATCTCGCCGATCACGGTCGCCTGCTTCGACGCGATCAAGGCGACATCGGCGAACAACGACGACCCGGCGCACGCCTCCAGGCCGTTCGACCGCTGCCGGGACGGCTTCGTACTCGGCGAGGGAGCCGCCGTGTTCGTGCTGGAGGAGAGGCAGCGGGCCCGGGAACGTGGCGCACACGTCTACGCCGAGATCGTCGGGTTCGCCACCCGGAGCAACGCCTTCCACATGACCGGGCTACGCCCCGACGGACTGGAGCTGGCCGAGGCGATCCGGGTGGCCATGTCCCAGGCCCGGATCGGCCCCGACCGGGTGGACTACATCAACGCGCACGGCTCGGGAACCAGGCAGAACGACCGGCACGAAACCGCGGCGTTCAAGGTCAGTCTGGGTCAGCGGGCCTACCAGGTGCCGGTCAGCTCGATCAAGTCCATGGTCGGCCACTCCCTCGGCGCGATCGGGTCCATCGAGGTGGCCGCCAGCGCACTGGCCATCGAACACAACGTGGTACCGCCCACCGCGAACCTGACCGAGGCCGACCCGGAGTGCGACCTGGACTACACCCCGCTGGTCGCGCGGGAGCGGCGGATCGACGTGGTGCTGTCGGTGGGATCGGGCTTTGGTGGCTTCCAGAGCGCGATCCTGCTGGCCGCGCCGGGGCTTGCCGTGTCCGGGCCGAACGGATCGGGGTGGTCGCCATGACTGAACCGGTGGTGATCACCGGGATCGGCGTGGTGAGCCCGGTCGGCATCGGCGCGTCCGAACACTGGCGGTCCACTCTGGCCGGTCACAGCGCGATCGGCCCGATACGTCGGTTCGACGCCACCGGGTACCCGACGCGGCTGGCCGGTGAGGTTCCCGACTTCTCCGCCAGGGCGCACGTGCCCGGTCCGGTACTGCCGCAGACGGATCACTGGACCCACATGGGACTGACCGCCGCCCAACTCGGCCTGGCCGACGCGAGACTCGACCCGGCCGACGTGTCGCCCTACCGGATGGCGGTGATCACCGCGAGTGGCTCCGGCGGAGCCGAGTTCGGACAGCGGGAGATCCAGAGCCTGTGGAGCAAGGGACCCGAGCACGTGACCGCCTACCAGTCCATCGCCTGGTTCTACGCGGCCAGCACCGGTCAGATCTCGATCCGGCATGGCATGAAGGGCCCCTGTGGGGTGCTGGTGACCGAGCAGGCCGGCGGCTTGGACGTGCTCGGCCAGGCCCGCCGGTTGCTGAACGACTCCGATGCGGACGTTGTGTTGGCCGGCGGAACCGAGGCGCCACTGTCGCCCTACGGATTGATCTGTCAGGTCGTCAGCGGTCGGCTGAGCACCGACCCGGACCCGGCCCACGCCTACCGTCCGTTCGAGTCGGACGCCGGTGGTCACGTGCCCGGCGAGGGCGGCGCCATGTTCGTGCTCGAACGCGCCGGAGACGCCCGGCGGCGCGGGGTACGACCGGGCGCGGAGGTCCTTGGCTACGCGGCCACCTTCGACCCGCCCCCCGGCTCGGTCCGGCCGCCGGCCCTGCGCCGAGCGATCGAAGGTGCGCTGGCCGATGCCGGTGTGGCGGCTGGTGACATCGACGCGGTTTTCGCCGACGCGGTGGGCCTGCCTGATCTGGACCGGATCGAGTTGGCAGCACTGGCCGAGGTCTTCGACGGCCGAAGCGTGCCGATCACCGCGCCCAAGACGATGACCGGCCGGCTGTCCGCAGGCGGGGCCGCGCTGG
>DATCXL010000909.1:0-4695 GCA_036565825.1 Mycobacteriales bacterium | reverse complement strand
GTGCCGGCGGGTGGCCCGGCTGGAGCCGATCGGCGTGGTCAAGGGCTGAGGGGTCGTCCTGGAGGGGTTGGTCACCTTGCCTGGGCCCGCCTGGGTGGTCCGGTGGGAACCCGGTGGTCCGGCGGCGATCTGCCGCGTGGGGGTCCGAGGGCCTACACGTCGAGGGTGACCATGCAGCGCCAGTGGTCGTCGGAGCGACCGAACTCCAGATCGTTCAGGGTGACCGCCTTCGGCCCGGCTCCGATCACCCGGTCGGGCGACAGCGGAGCCAGCCCGAAGCGCACCCGTAGTCCATCCGGGGCGGTCTCCGCACCGACGGCGACCGGCACCTCGCCGGACACGTCCAGCAGGTAGATCATCTCGTCGAGCACCGACACCAGTAGGTCGGCGTCGGTGCGGCCGGTGGCGTCGAACGTCACGGTGCGCAGGGGCCCGGCGCTGGTCGGTGCCAGGAAAGCGTCCAGCACGGCCCGCACCGCCTCCACCACGCACTCCTCGCGGGTGGGCGCCCAGGCCGCGATCCTCAGGTCGGCGGTGTGCGGGACCAGCCGGTGACCGCGTTGCTGGGACATCACCACCTCCGAACCACCGAGAGCCGGTTCGTGGCCGGCGTTACTGCCCATTCCCGGCGGCGCGCCAGGTCAACCGCCGGGACGTTCGCGGGTGCGGGCCGGTCGGCGAAGGTCCCGAGGGTGGGCCTACACTGTGTCCTGACACTCGTGAAGAGTTTCACAAGCGAGCGCGCCCCACGGACGGGAAGATCCCTGGCGATGACCACCCCGATGACAGAGCCGCCCGGCGGCATCTCCGTCACCGACGGCAGGTACGGGCGGCACAGCGACGACGCCGACGTGGTCGTCGTGGGTGCCGGGCCCGGGGGTTCGACCGCGGCGTACTACCTGGCCCAGTCCGGCCTGGACGTGCTGCTGCTGGAGAAGTCGACGTTCCCCCGCGAGAAGGTCTGTGGCGACGGGCTCACCCCCCGCTCGGTGCGCAGCCTGGTCGCGATGGGGATCGACACCTCACCGGAGGCCGGTTGGTTGCGCAACCGGGGCCTGCGGGTGCTCGGCGGCGGACTGCGGCTGGAACTGCCCTGGCCGGAACTGGCCAGCTACCCCGACTACGGGCTGGTCCGGCCACGGCTGGACCTTGACGACATGCTGGCCCGGCAGGCCCGCAAGGCCGGCGCGCGACTGCTGGAGCAGACCAACGTCACCGGTCCGGTACTCAACGCCGCCGGCCGGGTGGTCGGGGTCACCGCGACGACCGGTCCGGACCGCACACCGGTGACCTACCGGGCCCCGCTGGTGGTCGCCGCCGACGGGGTCAGCGGCCGGCTCGCCCTGTCGCTCGGCCTGACCCGGCGGGACGACCGTCCGATGGGGGTGGCGGTCCGCCGTTACTACACCTCGCCCCGGCACCAGGACGACTACCTGGAGTCGTGGCTGGAACTGTGGGACTCCGCCCCGGACGGCGACCGGCGGTTGCTGCCCGGGTACGGCTGGATCTTCGGCATGGGCGACGGCACGAGCAACGTCGGTCTTGGCGTGCTCAACTCCTCTGCGGCCTTCCAACACACCGACTACCGCACGCTGTTGTCCCGGTGGTTGGGCGGGATGCCCGAGGAGTGGGGATACGTCGAGGAGAACGCCACCGGACCGGTACGCGGCGGGGGTCTGCCGATGGGCTTCAACCGCACCCCGCACTACACCCGCGGCATGCTGCTGGTCGGAGACTCGGGCGGGGCCGTCAACCCGTTCAACGGTGAGGGCATCGCCTACGCGATGGAGACCGGGCGACTGGCCGCCGAACACGTCGCACAGGCTCTGGACCGGCCGCCGGGACCGGTCCGTGAACGTGCGCTGCGCGCCTATCCGCGGGCGTTGCGAGATGGTTACGGCGGGTACTACCGACTCGGTGCGACGTTCGTGAAGCTGATCGGCCACCCGCAGGTGATGAAGTTGTGCACCCGGCACGGGTTGCCGCACCCGACCCTGATGAAGTTCGTACTGAAGCTGCTCGCCAACCTCACCGACGAGCGGGGAGGCGATGCGATGGACCGCGTGATCACAGCACTGACGAAGATCGTGCCAGCGGCCTGATCGACCGCCCACCGGCCCCGGGGGTCGGTGCCGGATGACCGCCGGCCACACCGTAGGGTTCACAGGGTTTGGCCGCGGAAGGCGGCGCCACGAGCGGTGCCGGTTACGCGGTCAACCGGGCAGGACAGGAAGGACAGCAAGGATGCTCGCGCCGTACATCCCTGTCGTGGCGTTGTTCATCCTCGCCGCGGCTTTCGCGCTGTTCTCGGTGACGGCCGCGCCGTTCATCGGTCCGCGGCGCTACAACCGGGCGAAACTCGACGCCTACGAGTGCGGGATCGAACCCACTCCGCAGCCGATTGGTGGCGGACGGTTTCCGGTGAAGTTCTACCTCACCGCGATGCTCTTCATCATCTTCGACATCGAAATCATCTTCCTTTACCCGTGGGCGATCGCGAACAGGGCACTCGGCCTTTTCGGACTCGTCGAGATGGGGCTGTTCATCCTGACCGTGTTCGTGGCGTACGCCTACGTGTGGCGGCGCGGCGGTCTGGACTGGAACTGAGCCGGAACGGATAGCTGAGATGGGCCTGGAAGAAAAGATCCCCGACGGCATCCTGCTCACCAGCGTGGAGAAGCTGGTGAACTGGACCCGCAAGTCCTCACTGTGGCCGGCAACGTTCGGCCTGGCCTGCTGCGCCATCGAGATGATGACCTCCGGCGCGCCCCGTTACGACCTGGCGCGGTTCGGCATGGAGGTGTTCCGGGCCTCGCCCAGGCAGGCCGACCTGATGATCGTTGCGGGCCGGGTCAGCCAGAAGATGGCCCCGGTGCTGCGGCAGATCTACGACCAGATGCCCGAGCCCCGCTGGGTGCTGGCCATGGGCGTCTGCGCGTCCAGCGGCGGCATGTTCAACAACTACGCGATCCTGCAGGGGGTCGACCACGTGGTGCCGGTGGACATGTACCTGCCCGGCTGCCCGCCGCGCCCGGAGATGCTCATCGACGCCATCCTCAAGCTGCACCACAAGATCATGAACGAGCCGCTCGGCCCGAAGCGCGCCAAGGCACTGGCCGGTAGCCGACCCGAGTTGGTCGCCTCGTCGGTGCGGTTCGCGAAGTGACCTGCCGAGACGAGGCCCGGAGACCACGATGAGTGCGCGAGACGAGAACCTGCCGGTCGAGCCGGAGCAGGCCCGCCCCGGCGAGGCCGTGCCCGGACGGGTGCAGCGTGGCATGTTCGGAGTGTCCGGTTCTGGTGACACGTCCGGATACGGCGGGTTGGTCCGTCAGGTGGGGCAGCCACCGGAGTCGGCGCGCCCGTACGGCGGTTACTTCGACGAGGTGGCCGACGCGCTGGCCGACGCGTTCCCGACGCTGTCGGACACGGTCATCCGGGTGGTGGTGGACCGCGGTGAGATCACCTTCCACGTCCGTCGGGAACGGCTGGTCGAGCTGTGCCAGACCCTGCGGGACGACCCGGCGCTGCGGTTCGAACTGTGCTCCAGCGTGTCCGGGGTGGACTACCTGGACTCCCCGGACAGGTTGCACGCGGTCTACCACCTGACCTCGATGACCTACCGTCGGCGGATCCGGCTGGAGGTGGCGGTGTCCGTCGAGGACCCGCACGTCCCCTCGGTGACCAGCGTCTACCCGACCGCCGACTGGCAGGAGCGGGAGACCTACGACATGTTCGGGATCGTCTTCGACGGTCATCCCGCGCTCACCCGCATCCTGATGCCCGATGACTGGGACGGGTTCCCGCAGCGCAAGGACTACCCACTGGGTGGGGTCCCGGTCGAGTACAAGGGCGCCACGATTCTGCCCCCAGACGAGCGGAGGGCCTACAAGTGACAACCCGAGACGACGTCCGTCCCGGCGCCTCCGACGCTCCCTACGGCTCGGGTGACCAACCCTGGGACGCAGACCTGGACGGCGTCACGTTCGAGGCCGACCAGGAACACGGTGGCGGCGCCGACGGTGACCAGGCGGACGCGGCGGACTACGCCGGATCCCGGCAGACCACCGAGGGTCGGGTGTACACGGTCACCGGCGGTGACTGGGACAGCATGCTGACCGCCGACCCGATCACCGACGAACGCATCGTGGTCAACATGGGGCCCCAGCACCCGTCCACCCACGGAGTGCTGCGACTGGTGCTGGAACTGGAAGGTGAGACGGTAACCAACACCCGGTTGGTCATCGGTTACCTGCACACCGGGATCGAGAAGAGCTGCGAGTACCGGACCTGGACCCAGGCGGGCGCCTTCCTGACCAGGGCCGACTACCTCTCGCCGCTGTTCAACGAGAGTGCCTACTGCCTGGGCGTGGAGAAGCTGCTGGGCATCGAGGCGCCCCAGCGGGCGAAGGTCATCCGGGTCATGATGATGGAGATCAACCGGATCTCCTCGCACTGGGTGTGGCTGGCCACCGGCGGCATGGAGATCGGCGCGCTGACCGCGATGACCAACGGGTTCCGTGCCCGGGAGAAGTGCCTCGACCTGTTCGAGCTGATCACCGGCCTGCGGATGAACCACAACTATGTCCGACCCGGTGGCGTCTCCCAGGACCTGCCGCCCGGTGCGGTGGACGAGATCCGCGCCTGGATCACCGACATGCAGTCCGAGATCGACGACATCGAGCGGCTGCTCAC
>DATCXL010000907.1:0-2253 GCA_036565825.1 Mycobacteriales bacterium | reverse complement strand
GGGCTGGCCCGTGACCTGGTGGCCGGTCACGGCTACACCCTCGACCACGTGCACCCCACCGCCTACCGGCCGCCCGGATACCCGTTCCTGCTGGCCGCGGTGGACGCCCTGGGCGGTGGCATCGTGGCGATGCGACTGCTCGGGGTGGCCGCGCTGGTCGGGCTGGTGTGGTTGGCCTACCGGTTCGGGGTGCTGGTACACGGTCAGGTGGCCGGCGCGCTGGCCGCGGTGGCCACCGGCGCCTACCCGTTGCTGGTCTTCACCGCGGGCACGCTCTACCCCCAGGTGCACGCGGCGTTCCTACTTCTGTTGGGGCTGTACCTGGCGTTGCGCGGCACCACGCCGGACAACCGCGCCAGGCGGTGGTGGTACCTGGTCGGGGCCGGTGTCTCGTTCGGGATGCTGATCCTGGCCGTGCCGACGTTCGGGCCGTCGGTGCTCGCGGTGGCCGGCTGGCTGGGCTGGCGACACCGGCGGTCCGGGATCCGGCCGGTGGCGGTGCTGCTGCTGGTGACCGCGGTGCTGCCCGCGGCGTGGTCGGTACGCAACGCGGTGGCGCTGCACGCGTTCGTGCCGGTGTCGACCAACAACGGGGTGAACCTGCTGCTGGGTAACAGCGAACACGCCACCGCCGGCGGCGGGCGGGTGGTGGACATCTCGGCCTACGAGGCCCGGGCCAGTGCCCTCGGGCTGTCCGAGGTGGAACAGGACGGTTTCTACCGGGACCAGGCCACGGCCTGGATCCGGGCACACCCGGCCGACGCGGCCACGTTGTACGCGGGCAAGGTGGCCAACAACTTCAACTACCGCAACGAGTTGGCCACCAGCGGGCAGAACAGCACGTCACGGGATCTGGTCTCGGCGTTGAGCTTCTACCCGCTGCTGATCCTGTTCGGACTACGGCTGCTGCCAGCCCGCCGTCGGCCGATGACGTCACTGGAGAAACTGCTGGTCTGGACCGTGTTGGGCAACGTGCTGCTGCTCGCCGTGTTCTACACCCGGCTGCGGTTCCGGGTACCGCTGGACGCGGTGATGATCACCAGTTCGGCCGCGGCGCTGGCCGAACTCATGGCCGGGGCGACCAGGTTGCCCGACAGACCGGGCGGTCGGGTTGACCAGAAACCGAGCAGCACGGTCCCGATCAAGACGCAAACAGCACAATGGTAGTACGCCCTGAACCGTGGTAAAGGTGGCCAGGTGGACGACACCGTCGCCGAAGGTTTGGTTGGCCGGGACAACGTGGTGGCGCTGGTCACCGCACTCGCCGAACGCCCGCGGTCGGATGACCGACCGCTTCCCATCGTGGTCCTGGCCGGCCCTGGTGGCAGCGGTAAGACCCGCCTACTCGACCACCTGGCACACGCCGGTCGCCCCGAACTGCCCTACGCCCGGGTCAACCTGAGCCAGGACCCCACCGCCGCCTCCTGCCGGGCGGTGCTGGACGTGGTCTACCAGCAACTGCGCGGCTACGACCACCCGCAGTTCGGTCGGCTCCGATTCCACCGGTACGAACTTGGGCGGGCGATGCAGTCCCCCCAGCCAGTTGGTGACACCGGTGAGGGCACCGACCTCGGCCGCTCCGGCGAACAGGTACTGACCATGTTCGCCGCCCGACTACGGCGCCGATGGAAGGTGCCGACCGACTCGGGACTGTCCGACAGTGTGCCGAACCGGACCGTGCGGTTGGCCTTCGGCTGGCTGCTGCGATTGCTGGTACCCACCTCACTGGTGATCCGGCGTGGACCGCTGCGCCGGATCCTGTGGGGGCGTCGTGACGACGCGGCGATGGGCTGGTACGAGTCGCAGGCGGCCCGGATACCGATGCCCGCCGGGGCCCGCATCAAACAGATAGCCATCTGGTTCGGTCATCGGGCCGACGGTCCGGTGACCGACCGGGAGGAGCGGGGCGTGGCCGACGCGCTGTTGTTGGACGCGCTGCTGGCTGACCTGCGGGAGAACTACCTACGCCGCCGGCAACGTCGGTACCGCACCGGCCACTGTCTGCTGCTCATCGACGACGCCGACCTGTTACCTTCGGCGTCCGCCCAGAACTTCCTGCGCCTGCTGGCCGACCGCCGCCGCAGCCGCCAGTGGGACCCGCTGGTCGTGGTGGCCACCAAACAGAGCGGCCTGGCCGACGAGGTGGGCACCGGCCCGGTCTACGGATCGGATACCGACGCGGTGGACCACCGGGCCTGGCAGGACCGCTTCGCGGCCGCCGACGAACCGAACCCGTACCTGCCGGTGTGGCTG
>DATCXL010000906.1:0-2579 GCA_036565825.1 Mycobacteriales bacterium | reverse complement strand
CGGCTGGCCCTGGCCCAGGCCATGCTCGGCCTGCCCGACCTGCTGGTACTGGACGAGCCGACCAACGGGCTGGACCCGCCGCAGATTCATCAGATGCGCCGGGTGCTACGCGACTACGCCGCGGCCGGGCGGACGGTGCTGGTGTCCAGCCACCTACTGGCCGAGGTGGAGCAGACCTGCACGCACGTCGTGGTGATGCACCGGGGCACCCTGGTGGCTGCCGGTACGGTGGCCGAGATTGTCGGTGACGCGGACACCGTACGGGTGGGGGTGGACGACCGCGCGAGCGCGCTGCGGGTCATTGCCGGACTCGACGGTGCCCGCGCGGTCGCCGAACCCGACGGCGGGCTGTTGGTGACCCTGGGCACGGTCGGCCGGTCCGACCTGGTCGCCGGGCTGGTCCGGGCCGGTGTCGGTGTCGAACAGGTGGTTCCGCGCCGCCGGCTGGAGGACGCCTTCCTGAGCCTTGTCGAGGAGGAACGGTGAACGCCGCAACCGGAGGCGCGGCCGAGCCCGCCGAACCAGCGGCAGGCCCGACCGCAGGCCCGACCGCGGAGCCGACCGCGGAGCCGACCGCGACATTGGCCGAGAAGTCGGCCTCCGGCCCCGCCGCCGGATATCGTCCACATCGGACACTGCCACTGCGGGTCGAGATGGTGCGCCAGCTCAGACGGCGGCGCACCATGTACGCGCTGGGCTTTCTGGCGTTGTTGCCGTTCATCCTCGTCGCCGCGTTCGCGTTGGGTTCGGACTCCAACGGCGCCGGGCCGGGACAGGCAACCCTGGTCGACCTGGCCACCTCGGGCGCGGTGAACTTCACCATCTTCACCGTGTTCGCCTCCGCCGGGTTCCTGCTGGTGGTGGTGGTCGCCCTGTTCTGCGGCGACACGGTCGCCAGCGAGGCCAGCTGGAGCAGCCTGCGGTACCTGCTGGCCGCCCCGGTCCCCCGCAGCCGACTGCTGAGGGCCAAGCTGACCGTCGCGCTCGGCTACAGCGCGACCGCGGTGGTGTTGCTGCCACTGGTCGCGCTTGGTGTGGGCAGGCTGTTCTACGGCTGGCACCCGGTACACACCCCGGCCGGTGACAGCTACGGGGCCTGGGAGGGGCTGGGCAGGCTCGGGCTTGTGGTGGCCTACCTGCTGGTGTCGCTGCTGTTGGTCGGGTCGGTGTCGTTCTACCTGTCCACAGTCACCGATGCGCCGCTGGGCGCGGTCGGCGGCGGGGTCGGGTTGGTGATCGTGTCGAACATCCTGGACGCGATCACCGCGTTGGGCTCGCTGCGTGAGGTACTGCCCACCCACTACCAGTTCGCCTGGACCGACGCGCTCACCTCCCCGGTGCACCTCGACGCGATGGTCCGAGGCGCCGTCGCGTCAGTGGCGTACTCGGTGGTCTTCCTGTTCCTTGCCTGGCGGCACTTCTCGGCCAAGGACATCCTGTCCTGATCTCGCGGCACCCGAGGACGCCGGCGACCACGCCGGAAGCGAACGCCCTTGCGCGATGCGGCGGCATCCCGCCAGGGTGGGTTCATGCTGGAACGCGTCGCGGTGCTGTCGGACATCCACGCGGTACTGCCGGCCCTGGAGGCGGTGCTGGGTGAACCCGAGGTCGCCTCGGCACAGCGGATCATGCTCACCGGCGACATTGCCTCCGGGCCGCTTCCGTCCCAGACCCTCGACCTACTGAGTGAGTTGGGCGACCGGGCCGTGTGGATCGGCGGTAACGCCGAGCGAGAGATGGTGGACCACCTGCGCGGCGGCCGTTCGACGAGTTCCGACCCGATCGCGCCGTGGGCGGCCGAGCGGCTGCGGGCCGACCAGGTCGAACTGCTGGCCGGGCTACCCACCTCGGCCCGATTCGGTGTGGACGGGCTGGGCGACGTGCTGTTCTGCCACGCGACTCCGCGCGACGACGAGGAGTTCGTGCTGGTCGACTCACGACCGGACCGCTGGGCCGAGGTGCTCGATGGTGTGGACCCGCGGGTGGCCACCGTGGTCTGCGGGCATACCCACATGCCGTTCGTACGGCTCACCCAGGGTCGGTTGGTGGTCAACCCCGGCAGCGTCGGCATGCCGTACGGGCCGGCGGGCGCGTACTGGGCCCTGCTGGGACCGGGCGTGCAACTGCGACGGACCCTGTTCGACGCCGACCGGGCCTGCGCGCGGCTGGTCGCCGAATCCGGCTACCCCGATGTCGCCAGGTGGGCCGACGAGTACCTGCGCAGCCGGTATTCCGCCGAGGACGCGATGGCGGTCTTCGGCCCGCTCGATGGGCGCGGCTGAACGCCAGATGGTTGGTTCCAGGCCCTCGCCGGGGGACGGCCCCGGCTCCGGAGCACGCAGTTACAGGGCCGGCGTGCTGTGTTGTGCTCTGTGGGGGAGCTCCGCTCCACCCCATACCCCCTCAACACCCCGGCGCCTTGGAACCAACCGTCCAGGCGCCGACGTCACTTCCGGCCGGTCTGGCTCTCGTTCGAACTGGCCAGGGCCGCGATGAAGGCCTCCTGCGGTACCTCCACCCGGCCGACCATCTTCATCCGCTTCTTGCCTTCCTTCTGCTTCTCCAGCAGCTTGCGCTTA
>DATCXL010000895.1:0-6083 GCA_036565825.1 Mycobacteriales bacterium | reverse complement strand
TGCGTAGGGCCCGAGTTTGGCGAACAGAGCCTGTGCGTCGGCCACATTGTTCGCCACCACCAGCACACTCTGTTCTGCGTCCAGCCGGGCCCGGATCGCATCTATGGTGGCGGGAGCGGTGAGGTGGTCGGTGCTGGTGTGTAGGCGATGCCGGATCCGCCAGGATCCTCGTGGAGCGTCCACGACGGCGAGTGGTTCGGTCAGCGTCTCGACCAGTAGGTCGACCAAGGCGGCCGGGATGGTCGCTGATACAACGCCGATGCGCCCGCCCAGACTCTCCCAGAACCGCAGTCCGGCGAGGATGATGCCAAGCCGTTCCGCGTCGTAGGCGTGCAACTCATCCAGGATGAAGACCGAGTTGGCCGAGTCAAGCAGCACCGACGAGTGCGCCGCCCCAGCGAGTGCACCGCGTAGGAGTTGGTAGGGCGTGCCCACCCGCAGGGTCTCTCGGAAAAGTCTGGTCGCTTCCCGTCGAGATACCGCCTTCTCCGCGGCCGTCACCCGATGGCTGTCTCGATCCTCCTCATCGTTCAGGTCGGCCACGGCACGGGAGAGGTGGAATGAGCCGGCTCGCGAGTGTGAGACGCCGATGACCTCGTCCCCGAACAGACCCCCCATACGAATAGCCATCGCGTTGATCGATGCCAGATAGGGCAGTGTGTAGTTCACACGTGGTACACCGCCAGCCCGTTCCGTGATGGCTTGGACCTGAGTCGCTGCCCACAGGAGTGCCGCCTCGGTCTTCCCGCCGCCAGTGGGTGCCCGTAGCAGAAGGTGTCCGTCGTGCTGGGCTGCCCGGACCTGAAAGTCGGCCAGAGTACCGTTCATGTCCGCCAGGTGGTCTTCGATCAGCACTCGGGTATCTGGCCCAAGGGGCGGGCGACCATCCAGGTCGGTATGCGCGCTGGCCAGATGGTCGGCCATCGTCACTGCCCCTTGGGCCAGGACCGCGACCAGTCCTTCCTTTGCCGAGAACTGATGATCGATCAAGGCCACCAGTTCGGTATGTGCGATCTGAACCAATGCCGCCGGGTCCGGAATGATCAGTGCCTCGGTCGGGGCGAGCAGTCCGTGGGCGGCTGCGGTGTCGGCCAGCCACGACATGAGTTGGGCGATGTCGTCGGCGTCGATCGGTCCGATCCGTGCCGCGAGGCCCTTCCCTCCAGATCGAGGATATGTCTGGGAGAGGGCCTCTTTAACCTTCCCTGACCGACGATCCACCGAGGAGGACCGGCTACGCGAAGGGGTCAGCGCCCGATGGTGTGTGGCTACACCCAGGGCGACCAGGCGCCGCTCAGCTTCGGAAAGTTCCTCCAGCAGTGCTGGCAGGAAACCGAGCGACAGGAACCCGTGTCGCTCACCCCAGATCGCATCCCGAACACCGCCGGCACGTACCATTCGTTGGAACAGCCTGGCCAGCTTGCCCGCGTCGTGACAGAGCATCGCCAGCAGTGCGCACCGCCAGAACCACACCGGTGTCCCGCGTATGGCCCCAATTCGGCCACGCACCACGGAGCCGGATTCGAGCGTGGCCAACAGGTGCGAGAGCAACCCGAGGTCCCCGGAGGTGTCATTCTCCGGACTCTTCGCCCACAGATCGATCAGGTTCTCGTTCATGAGTCCATCAGGGACGGATGGACTGGAGGCAGACGGACCACCGCCTGACCGTCCGGGTCGACCAGGTCTGTGGTGGTAACCGGTCGAGGCCAGCCATCTTTGTGGTAACGGTAGGCGCCCCACCGGGTGCGGGCACGATCCAGACTGACCGCGGTGGACAGTTGAAGTTCCAACCCACCGGACGCAGCATCCTTGGGCACGAGCGCCGTGCCCTGCCGACCCGTGCCCCTGGTCAGGGTGACCACCCGGGTACGCGCGGTGGCCAGATCCTGGCTGCGGCCCAGTCGCATCGGCCAGACCGGTCGGCGCAGTACCTGTGCCCACCACTCGATCCGGTCGGTAAGCCAGAGGGTCAACTCGACGCCGACCAGAAAGTGCCGGATGACCGGTTTCGGATCTGGCTTGTTTCCCTTTGCCGCCAGTGGGTGGTAGGTCTCCAGGTCCTCGCCGGCCGCCGCGGACCTGAACGTCATGCCGAAGCGCGTACCGGGCGGCACCGCGTCCCAACCTCCGGCGGCTCCGGCCAGCAGACCGCCGACCGTGGCCGGCGGCGGACAGGGCAGGCCATACTGCACCGCCGCATACAGTGGATTACGGAACGAGGCGATCGGGGCGGTGACGGTCACCTCCAACGCGTTGACCGCACCCGTCATGCCGCTGGGTCTGCTGCTTGGTTGACTGCGGGGTCGTCGAACCAGCCATCGTGGTCACCGTGTTCGATCTCCGTGGCGAGGCTGACCAGCATCGTCCGGGGATGCTCGAACGCCACCTGACCCGCTTCGATCGGCCCGGCCAGATCGCGACGTGCCCGCTGCCGCTGGTCACCGAGGAACCCTGGTGCCCATCCGATCCGGACCGGACCATCCAGCTCGTCGCTCCAGGCGTCAAGTTCCTCGGCGAACACGTCCACGTCGAACGCCGTCTCGCCGTCCAGCAACCTCACCGTCCGGGTGAACGGATTGATGCCGCCCTTGATCGGCGCGATCAGCACGAACGCAGGCGTGCGGTCGCCGTAGTGCAGGGCCTGGCCGGCGCCGCCGCGAAGCGATGCGAGGGCGCGCAGTAGCACCCCAACCCGACGGCGGCGTTCGGCCAGTGGCAGTCGGACGCAGGGGATGCCGCGAAGCAGGGTGTCCTCGCCACCATTCGCCCGCACCTCGTCGGCCACGGCCGAGGGGAACGCCTGACACAGGCCGCCGCCATCCACCTCGAACGTGCCGACTCGCGGCAGGTCCAACAGCAGGTCGCCAGCCAGTTCGGTGGTGTAGTGCTCGTGCTGGTGGATCACCGGATTGTCTTCCGGGCCGAAGCCACGAGTCATGGTCCCGAAGTCGGACGTCGGACGCTGCGGTCGGACCGCGAGCAGTGTTCCGGTGGCCAGCACCGTGTCTCGCTGGTAGCTCGCCTTGGCGACGGCCACCATGTAACCGAACAGGTCATCGTCCATGTACAGGTGAGGGTGGCCCGCTGTGTATGCCTGCTGGCGCTTACCCGAACCACTACGCACAACCGGTGAGCGGGCCTCGTCCAGCGGCATCGTGTCCCGCAGCCAGCGACGGAACGCCTGTGCGGACACGTATGGGTAGATGTCGCGGCCGATCCGGATCTGCTTGGTCCTGGCGACGTTGTCCTCGCCCTCGCCGTTGTTGGGGGCGCCCGCGACCACGTCGAGCACCACTTTGCCGGCCAGGTAGGTCATTACTCGTCCCCCTCTTCGCTGTCGCTGTCCCGCCTCATGGCGTCGGCAAGCTCTTTCTTGTCCTCGTCGGTCAGTTGGGGCGCCCAACCCCGCTGGTGCAGCTCGGCCAGTACCGCGACGAGCAGCAGATGCCGGTTCAACGGAGTGCGCACGCCAGCATCGAACAATGCCCGACTCGATCCCATCGTCAGCAGTGGTCCGTCTGTCGGCTGGTTGGCTGCCCAGTCGATGGCGTGGCGTTCAAGCCAGCGTCGCAGGTCCCTGCCTTCCTTGCGGTACTGCACGAAGAAGTCCATCAGTGGCTTGGACTTCTTCGACTCGATCACCAGGGTTGCTATGCGGGCACCCAGCGACTCGATCTCCTCGATGTCCTTCTCGGACATGCCAATCACCTGTTCCGCGTAGCTCCTACACACCTGCATGACCGTGGCTGCCTCGGTCATCCGTCCGCCGGGTACCCGGACCAGCCAGTCGATCGCGGTGACGGCGATGCGGTCCGGGCTGACGAACGCCGACCGGGCCAGCACACGTTCGCCGTCGCTGATCTGCGAGTTCCGGTGCGCCCGACACAGCACGGTCCACGTGTGGCGGCGGACCTGCCGCAACCACGCGGCCAGCGGCTGCTCCATCGCGTGGATGTCGAGGATCGCGTCCCGGTTGGAGTTACTGAACACGATCAGTTCCACGCCGGAAGGCTCGCGCGGGTAGTTCCGCAGGCCGTTCAGCGCGGTCAGTTCACGTTGGTACTTCTCCGCCTTCGCTGGCTTCTCGCCCAGCCCGATGAGCCGTCGGTTCTCCTGCACCTGCCCCTCGACCAGGTGCAGGAGCATCCTGTCGTCCCAACTGTGCACCGCTGCCGCCGGGCCGCCGGCCAGCACGCAGCCGTATGGCAGAGCATGGAAACAACACAGGCATGGGTAGCACAGCGCGATGCCTTCGTGGCCAGGCGGCGTGGTGTTCCGGTAGAGGGTGCTTTCGCCCAGTGGGACGTCTCGTTTGCCGTAGAATCCAACGGCCTGTCGTCCACACAGGACGCAGGGTGCCTCGGGCCACTGTGGCGCCGGTGGTAACCGGCGCCAGTTGTGTACTTCATCCTCGGTCTGTGAGTCGCTCCATCGACTCGCGTAGTGCAGTGGGGAGTTCGGGAAGAACCCGTTGCTGATGACCCCATGCCACCAGCCACGGCCGTTCTCGGAACCCTTGCCAGCACAGGCCGCCCGGACCGCGTCCGATTCCGCCACCGCAACGGCGTCCTGGAACACGGCACCGTGAAGATCGTCCACCGACTCCGCCTTCGCAAGGGCGACCAGAGCGAAAGCGCCGACCCGTTGGAGCGGGTGGGCGGTGAGGACCACCCGGTACTGCTCGGCTTCGATGTCGCCCGCGGTCAGCAGGGTGCTCACGCTGCCACCTGACCAAACCCGGCTGAGTTTGCCTGGCCGAGACCCCATGACCAGAGAGCCTGGAGTGTTTCTGGCGCCCCACGCACCTCCACGCCAACTTGAGCGCCAACCCGAAGCCCGTCCTTGACGGCGAAGGATCGCTTCACGCCGATCCAGTCGATGCGTTCCAGCGACACCTCCGGGTCCAACCCCAGTGACTCGGCTTTGCGTCGCAGGTTGTTGGCGAAGTATGCAGGGAACTCCGAGTCCGCTGGGAGCAGGTGTGCCTGGCGGGTCGTGCGGATGCCGTCGGCGTTCCTCCCGGAACCCTTCATCACCACAGGCGTCGTGGTCCGCCAGACCGCCACGCCCGAGCCGAAGTCGGGTGGATCGGCGAACTTGACCCGATCAACCTGAAATGCCACCCCACCCCAGTCGATCAACCTGGTACTGGTTAGTGCCCTGACCCAGGCCTCGATGACCTCGGGCAGTGGGCTTCCGAACTCGATGGCGCCGGTGCCGCCGGCCGAGTAACTGCCGCGCCGCCGCGTCGCCCGTGCGAACCGAGGCGCGCCGTAGCCGAACGGCACCATCCCGTGCGGACCCCAACCAGCGCCGTGTAGACGCTCGGACAGATCAGGCGCTGTCTCGGTGAGCCAGCCGTAGGCGAGTCCACGACCGGGACGTAACACCTCCCGCCACGGCACCGATTCCGCGCGCGTATGTACCACGATGCGTAGCCTCAAGACCCCCACCTTCACACACTCACATACCAGCCATTCGAGCCCCCGGCTGGCGACAGTGCCGGACCATAGCCTCCGGGGACGACAGAACCGGCCCTGGTCCCAGTCACGTCACCCGAGCAGGTGAACGTACACCCGTTGTCGCTTCAACTTCCGATGCATCCGTGATGCAGACCTGGCTACCTGCCGAGTCCTGTGGGCTCTCGCAGTATGAAAGTTGCCGGAGAGAAATGTTTGCCAATACTAAAGTGATGCCGTGTCAACCAGGCGACACGCCCGACGCTTCTGGGAAGAGTCGTGTGGTCCGCCGTGATGGGTAGCCCTACCCCACTCGAATTCGTCGGCTCGGGCTTAAGCGTTCCACCGCCTCGGTGGTGCAACAGGCTCCCCGGGCTAGCCAGACAGACGTCATCATCCGGGCACGGACGAGCCGCCTTGTGTCCGGACACTGGGGGTGTCCAGGGGGATGGTGTCCTGCGTGTGGCCCGACCGGCGCGCCGATGTTCCTAGCCTCGTGGGATGAGATCTACAGGATGGACCGGATGCCTGTCACCTGACTGTTCGGTGTGCGGCGCCAAACGCCTCTCGTTACGGCCGCCGACCCGGGACGGGCACCGGTGGCCCGGTCGGCCCGGCTGGTTC
>DATCXL010000859.1:0-4508 GCA_036565825.1 Mycobacteriales bacterium | reverse complement strand
TTGCCGGGCCAGCCACCGCCGGTACCCGTCGGCTGCGGCGTGCCGTGTGGCCGCCGCAACGTTGATCGTGTGCGTGTCGGCGGCGGCCCGCGCCCACGCAGCCCCGGCCTTGCCCCGGCCTGCGACGACCTGTTTGGTGTCTCCCTCGCCGCAGGTGCATGACCACGTAGCCGTGGCGGTGGTCGCGTCCATCGAGTGGGTGGTCGAGTGGCCGGGTGGGGCCTGGATGGTCACGTGGTCGGCGAAGTACGGGGCGGCGGCGGTCAGGATCCGTTCGACGTCGTAGCGGGCCAGGCAGCCGGCGAGCCCACCGTCTTGTTCCTCGCGAGCCCATGCGGCGTCGACGGCCGCCTCGGGGACGATCGGGTCAGGCATCGTCATGCTCCAAAGGGTCGTCGCGGAAGTTCGCCAAGTCGTGGATAACCTGCCGTGCCTGGTCAGGATCAACGCCCATCGCACCAGTGAGACGTCGGTAGTAGGCGGCGTCAAGGTCAACGGCTGGGACTGCATCCAGTACGGCATGGGCATGTTGGCGTCCGTCGGCTACATCCCACTGGGCCCACGGTTGGCCATCGAGGTACAACACGAGGAATGGGCGCCGGGTTCTTGCGCTGATGCCTGGTTCCAAACCCAGTGGGGTGAGCGCAGCGCAATCGAGAGGCGGACGGTCCTGCCGTAGTTCTGCGATGAACTCGGCAGCCGCCTGCACCGGAATGCGGAGCTTCTTGGTGAGCTGAGCGAGGATCGCCGCGTCGTGTTCGGCGTACTGGCATGCATCCAGGACGGTGGTGGCGTACCTGACCGCGGTGTCCCGGTCCAATGGCCGGGAGTGGTTGTCGTCGTAATCGACGGTGACGATGTAGGTGCCGTCAGCGGCCACATCGCTGCTAACCCAAATCCCGCCGGCATGGCGAGGGCGGTCAGCCATGGTGCACCTGCTTCCACGGCAACAGCGGCCACGTGTCCGGGTCGTAGCGCTCGATCTGGGACGCGGGCACCCACGTTCGGCACTGCCCGGCGCACCCGCCTTCCTCAGCGCTCATGTCGCACTCCTGAAGTTCGTACCGGTCTAGGTCCGGGCCGTAGGCGATCGTCGACGTGCCCAGGTGGCGGCAGGTGGTGTGCGGGCAGTCCCCGATCACTGGTAGAGGGCCGTAGCCGTGGAACCAGTGCCAGTCGCCGGGGTGGTCGAGTTGGATGTCAGCCACGGTCGGCCTCCTCAGCCTTCGCCTGCGCCTGTTCCCGCTTGTGGTGCTCGATGCCCTCCTGGAACCCGGCGAGGTGCCCGTCGTTGTACCCGGCGGCATACACCCGTTCCATGAACCGGGTCACCGTGTAGAGGTCACTGGCGGACAGGGGTTCGAAGACCTGTTCGAACCGCAGCCCGTCGGCGATCGAACGTGGCAGAGGCAAGACGTTGTAGTCAGCCACGGTCGAGATCCTTGGCGATGTCGACCAGGATCGGGTCGATGCTGTCAGCCAGATCCCGGTCGATCGGGAGTTCGGCGACGGTGGTGGTGCGCCGGTCAGCGGCCACGGTGCACCGGGCCGTGATCTCTACCAGGAGGTCACCGAACTTCCACCCGGCCTTGCCGATCTTCCACGGCCACGTCCGGAACTCCAGGGTGCAGGACATGTTGGCCAGGGCAGTGAAGGCACGGGCGGTGGCCGTGGTCTCCTGAAGCAGGGCGGACTTCTGGCCGTGGTTGATCTGGAGACTCCAGGTGCGGCGGCGGTTCACTGGCCGCCGACCAGACGCCACGTGACGAAAACCAGCATGCCGATCACCGAGCCGGTGATGCCGAACAGGAGCAGGAGGTCCAACTCCGGGACTCGATCTACCCGGTACTTTCCTCGGCGCATCTGTTCCTCCAGGGATTCGAACAGGTGTTCTGAACAGTAGGTCGTGAGGCCAGCGAGTCGACGTCGGACAGTCCGGTGTGCTGCGCGAAGTGTCGAACTCAGCCACCGCCGGGCTCCTTGGGCGTCGGCCACCATTCGGGTCGGGTTCCGCGCCCGGAAGGGACCGTCTTCCTAGTCCACTTCTGCGGGCCGTGGTGCTCGACCACCCATGCCTTGGCGTCGGCGAGCGAGGTGAACCCGAGAACCCGCTGCCCGCTGCGATGCACGCCGTACCGGCTGCCGGGGTGATGCCACGGGTCACGCAGGGGCGTGATGTGCAGGAACGGATCGTCAGCCACGGTCGGACTCCTTGTTGTTGGCGAGGTCGAGTAGGACAGCGGCGTGGCACCAGTCCGGTTGACCCGGGTCGGGCAGCGGACACCAACAGGCCAGGTCCCGGCCCGCGAGTTCCCGGCGCACATCCTCGACCGTCAACCGCCCCCGTTGATCCCACAGGTGCAGATCCGGGGTAGGCGTGACCAACGCACGACGGTAGGTCTCCACGATCTCCGCCCGGGTCATGTACCGGACGTGATGGAAAGTCACCCGCCCGTCGGGATGGAAGTAGTCGTGGCGCATCCCGTCAGCGGAGATCCGGCCCTCGTACTCCCACGGTGAACCGTCGAGTGCGGGAACACGAGCGAGCCCGGTTGGTTGCCGGTAGCCGAACGGATTCCCCCACCGGGTCGGCCGACCGACGTACACCGCTCCGGCGGGAAGCCGCCAGCCTTTGGTGCGTCGACGTTGAATGCGCTCAGGCATGTCAGTCACGGCCAGTCTCCCGGTTCGGGTCGTAGGTGGTGCCACACGTCGAACAGGTGAACCCGCCGTCACCGAGCAGGGTCACCGCCGGATGGTGGCCGGGCTTGTCACAGCCCGGATGGTCGTCGGGTTGCGCCGGGCCGACGTGGACGACCGGGCCGGTCGCCTTCCACACCCGACGCTGGTACACCCGCTTGCTCGGGTAGTAGGTGCGCATCTCGACACGGTCAGGTCGGTGGAAGTCCCACTGCTCGAACAATGCCTGTTCGGCTTCGGCCCGGTTCCGGGCCACGGTGTACTCGTCCCAGGCGTCGTCGGGGCCGGCGATGGTGTACCCGGCTGCGGTCAGGGCGCCGATGACGGCCTCGGCGACACGCCGGTCCGCTGAGGTCGGCAGGTTCGTACCGAGCCGGTGGGATGCGATGGCCGTGGCGGTGACATCCACCGCAGACGGTGGACGGTCAACCACGGTCGGACTCCGTGATGCCGAGCGCGGTGGCGATGGTGGTCAGGGTGTCGCATGGGTACTCGTAGCCGTCGTGGCGGCAGCAGGTGAACCCGTCGGGGATGTGCAGACCGAGTAGCAGGCCTATGGCGTCGAGGTAGGGCGCCTGGACGGCTCCCTTGTCCTCGTCCAGGCGGTCACGGATGGCGGCGGCGAGGATGGTCGGGTCAGCCACGGTCATCGGGGTCGTCCCATCCTTCGGCTCCGCACTCGGTGCATTCCCAGTGCCCATCGCCGAGGTCCCGGGCGGTGTGGTCCCACTCGTAACCACAGCCGTACAGGTCCTCTTCTTTCGGTTCGGTGGTGGTCTGATCAGCCACGGTCCGCCTCCTGGGTGTTGTGGCGGGCGAGCATGTCGGCGGCCGTCAACCCGTTGACCGTGACCGAGTGCGAGTTCTCCTCGGCCAGACGCAGTGCGGTGTCCCGGTCGAACCGGTGGGCGGCCAGCCACTCGTCCTCGCGCTCACTGGGAATCGACTCGTAATCCCAGTCGCCGTCAGCACCGAGACAGTGGCCAAGGCGGATAACCGCCCACCGGTCACCGCCCCGATGTTCGGCGGCCACAGTCCACACGGGCCGGTTGAAGTCGTCTTCGGGGAGGTCGGAGAACTCGAACCGGGTCGCGTGGTGGATGTATGCGGCGCCGATGTGCGGTGCGGCTGCGGTGAGGATGTCGCGGATCTCCTCCTCGTACAGGCCGGCGATACCCCGGGGTGATCCGGGTATCTGCTGGACCGCTCGGACGGCGGCCTCGGGAACGGGCAGGTCAGGCACGGTCGGTCTCCTTGGTGGTGTTGTTCCAGCGGTTCGGGCCCAGGTCGGCGCGCAACGAGGCGCCGGCGACGAACCCGGGCGGGTCACGGTGCGGACGGGTGCACTCCGCCGGGACGGTGGCCCGGTCGACGTCGACGGCCAGCAACTCCCGGCCGAACGCGCGGATGATGAACTTCACGACGCATCCCGCCTGACGCCATGCGGCTGGGCCGTCGGGTCGTCGATGCTGTCGTCATCCCAGGCGACCGGTGGGGCCCACCCACGGACTGCGGCCATCCGCGTCGACCTGCTGACCGACACCCGCTGCCACCTGTTACGGGCTGGCGGCGGGCAGTCCCACAGTTCGTCGTACAGGGCGCGCACCCTGGCCGCGGTGCGGGCCGACACCATCAGGCGCCGCGACAGGCCCCACATGTTCGTCGGCGAGATCCCCAGGCGGCCGCCGATCTGGCTGGCCGACCAGCCGACCGCGATCAGAGCCTGGATCCGCCTACGCGTGCCCGTGGCGTCCACCCGGGCACCCGGAACCGGGTGGACCGACAGCAGTCGCTGGGCGGTCACCTGC
>DATCXL010000836.1:0-2872 GCA_036565825.1 Mycobacteriales bacterium | reverse complement strand
CCCCGGCCGGCGGTCGGACCCCGGTCCGGCCGGGCCAGGACTTCACCGCCGCCGAGCTGGCCACCGAGGACGCCTTCCACCATGCCGTGCAGCCCTGGTCCTACGGAGCCCTGCTCTGTGGCCTGACCGTGGCCGCGCTGTTCGGTCTCACCCCGGCCGGCGCCAGGCTGGTCGCGCTGTTGGCCAGACCGTTCGGCCGCGGGTGGGTCTGGCAGGTGGCAGTCGGCGGTACTGCGCTGGCGCTGGTTGGCCAACTCGTCACGGTGCCGTTCGCGGTACACAACGAGCGGGTGTTCCGGCGGTACGGACTGTCCGCCCAGGACTGGGGGTCGTGGGCGGCTGACGTGGTCAAGGGTTCCGTGCTCAACGTGGGCATCACCGCCCTCGCCCTGATCGGTTTCTACAGCCTGGTGCGGATCGCGCCCCGCACCTGGTGGGCATACACGGCGCTGTCCGGGGCGACCCTGGTGATCGCGGTGTCGTTCGCCTATCCGGTGCTGGTCGAACCGATCTTCACCCGGTTCCACTCGATGGCCCCGGGACCGGTGCGCACGTCGCTGCTCGAACTCGCCCACCGGGACGGGGTCGCCGTGTCTGACGTACTGGTAGCCGACGCGTCCCGGCGCACCACCTCGCTGAACGCCTACGTCTCCGGATTCGGCACCACCCGGCGCATCGTGGTCTACGACACCCTGCTGGGCGACGCGACGCCCGAACAGGTGCGCCTGGTCGTGGCGCACGAACTGGGGCACGTCCGGAACGGCGACGTCAGCCGCGGCACGGTGGTCGGAGCGCTGGGTGTCGGCCTTGCCTGCTGCGTGGGTTACCTGCTGCTCACCTCGCCACGGTTGACCCGGCGGGCCGGCGTGTCCTCGGTGACCGATCCACGTTCGTTGGCGCTGGTCCTGTTCCTGGTGCTGGCCGGTAACCTGGTCGCCACGCCGGTGCAGTCACTCATCAGCAGGCGGGTCGAGGCGCGTGCGGACGTGCACTCGCTGGACCTGACCGGAGACCCGAGGACCTTCGAGGAGATGCAGGTCAAACTGTCACTGTCGAACCTGTCCGATCTGGATCCCAACCGGCTCGCCTACGCGCTGTTCGCCGATCATCCGACCGGTCCCGAGCGCATCGCGTTGGCCCACGACTGGGCCCGGCTGCACGGCGTCCCGGACTCCTGAGCCGGTGGACCGCACCCTCGTCGTCACCAACGACTTCCCGCCCCGACCGGGTGGGATCCAGGCGTTCGTGCACTCGCTCGCGGTGCGCCAGCCGCCCGGATCGGTGGTGGTGTACGCCTCGGTGTCGCGGGGCGCCGACGCGTTCGACGCCGCCCAACCCTTTCCGGTGGTACGGCATCCGACCGGCCTGCTGCTGCCGGTTCCCGCGGTGCTGCGGCGGGCGCGGGAGATCGCCCGGACGGAGGGCTGTGGGTCGGTGTGGTTCGGTGCGGCGGCACCGCTCGGCCTGCTGGCCCCGGGGCTGCGCCGGGCAGGGGTGGAACGGTTCGTGGCCTCCACCCACGGCCACGAGGCGGGTTGGGCGGCACTCCCGGGCGCCCGCCGGTTGCTACACCGCATCGGCCGGAGCGTCGAGGTGGTCACCTACCTCGGTGAGTACACCAGGCGCCGACTCGCCCCTGCCCTCGGGCGGACCGCCGCCCTGCGTCGGTTGCCGCCCGGCGTGGACACCGACACGTTCCACCCGCGGGTGGACGGCTCGCAGGTACGCGCCCGGCACCGGCTCACCGACCGTCCGGTGGTGGTGTGCGTGTCCCGGTTGGTGCCGCGTAAGGGACAGGACACCCTGATCCGGGCGTGGCCGTCGATCCGACGTCGGATACCGGGCGCGGCCCTGTTGGTGGTTGGCGGCGGCCCGTACCTGCCCGCGCTTCGCCGGCTCGCCGAGGCTGGCGGAGTGGCCGGTGACGTGGTGTTCACCGATACGGTGCCGTGGGCTGAGCTACCCGCTCACTACGCGGCCGGGGACGTCTTCGCCATGCCCTGCCGGACCCGACGGGGTGGGCTGGACGTGGAGGGCCTGGGCATCGTGTACCTGGAGGCGTCGGCCAGCGGACTGCCGGTGGTCGCGGGTGACTCTGGCGGCGCTCCGGACGCGGTGCGGGACGGCGAGACCGGTTACCTGGTGGACGGCCGATCGGTCAGCGCCGTGGCCGACCGGATCACGGCGCTACTCAGCGACCCGGACAAGGCCAGGGCGATGGGCGAACGTGGTCGGCGCTGGGTGTGCGACGAGTGGCGCTGGGAGGTGCTGGCCGCCCGGCTGGGCGAACTGCTACGGCCCTGACACCCACCCGACGGCGTCGGGTGGGTGACTCATCGGGCGCGGGAACCGTAGATCGCGGACACGTCGTCGGCGAACTCGTCCAGGATCACCGCGCGACGCAGTTTCAGCGAGGGGGTCAGTTCGCCACCCTCCACGGTGAAGTCCCGCGCCAGGATCCGGAACTGCCGGATCGACTCCGCCCGGGACACCGCTCGGTTGGCCTCGTCCACCGCCTTCTGGATCTCGGCCAGTAGTTGCGGGTCCTCATGCAGGTCCTGCACAGGGGTGTCCGCCGCCCGGCCCTGCGTGGTCAGCCAGCCGGGTAGGAAGTCCGGGTCGATGGTGATCAGAGCGCCCACGAACGGCTTCTGGTCCCCGACCACCATGGCCTGGCTGATCAGCGGGTGGGCCCGCAGTTGGTCCTCGAGCACCGTCGGCGCGACGTTCTTGCCGCTGGCGGTGACGATGAGTTCCTTCTTGCGCCCGGTGATGGTCAGGAATCCGTCCGCGTCCAACTCACCGAGGTCACCGGTGTGGAACCACCCGTCGACCACGGTCTCGGCGGTGGCGGCCTGGTTGTTCCAGTAGC
>DATCXL010000834.1:0-5933 GCA_036565825.1 Mycobacteriales bacterium | reverse complement strand
CCGAGGCCGGCCACCGTCAGGCGAAGGCCCAGCCCACCAGTGAGGCTCCTGCCGCAACCAGGATCTCCTCCGGTAGCAGGGCGACCACAACTACGACCACCACTGCGACGGCCGCCACGACAACCAGGTCCTCGACCAGGTCACTCTGGACCGCGCCCGGATCGTCTGTCGGCTGGTAGGTCGGGGTCTCCCGAGGATTCTGCTTCGGTTGCTCCTTCTCGTTGGGGTCGGTCTTTCTGGTGTTCGGCCCGGGCACCGGCGTCCTCGGGGGCCTGGTCTTGTTGTAGTAGATGATCCCGGAGGTGGGCACGTTCGGTGCCAGTCGCTTGCCCGTCGGCGCGTAGGTCGTGAAGTCCGATGCGGAGAAGATCGTCAGGATGCTGCCATCGGCATAATTCTGCGAGGAGGGCACGATGTCCGGTCCGGTGCTGACGTTGGGGTAGCCGGCCAGTTCCAACGCGAGCACATACCGGCCGATCTGCTCGGCGGCACTCGCACCACGTGGGCGGATTGCCGGGGTCACCTGGTCAACGGCCTTCTTGACCTCCCAGACGTAGGTCAGGCCAGGCAGGCTGGCGATCAGTTCCGGTATGGAGGCCGGTGTGGTGTTGTTGAACTTGTAGACCCCCGCCGGACCGGTGCCTGGCTTCCCATGCAGGAAGCGGTGGCTGGGCGGGCATTCCGCGTACACGTTCCACGAGCCATACCGAGCGTCCAACTGCCAGCTGGCGAGTTCGACGGCGTCGCTGTGGACAGGGTCGGCACCCGGAGCACCCGGACAGGGAGACGCACCGGAGGGATCGCGGTACATGGTCGGCCGGTCGCCGACGTAGTTGTACGGGCTGTTTCCGGGATCCCTGAGTCTCTGCGGTACCGGGTCGGTGCCGTTGAACCGCCCGGTCGCAGGGTCGTACACCCGGGCCAGCGTCGAGTACCGGTCACCCAGGGTGGAGTCCTGGTACCCGCCCGCGAACCTGATCGGGTTATCCACTGTGGACGTGCCGCCGGCCGTACCGTTCGAGCGCTGGGCGCCGAACGTGTCGTAGTCGTAGGAGGCCAGTGGTGCACCGGAGGCTGGCAGCACGTCGGCGACGCCACCGAGCCAGTCGGGTACGTAGGAGTCGGCCTGGCCGCCGGTCAGCATACCGAGTGCCGAACCCTGTGGACCCACAAGGAATCCCCTTGTGGCCGTGACACCGCCCTCGCTGGTGGTTTCCGCACTGAGCATCGGCAGTGATGCATTGACGTCGGTCTGCCAGGTGCGGCTCTTCGTCTGTGTGCCGCCCTGCTGGGAGGTCGCGGAGAGCTGGATGCCCTGAGCGTCGTACGTGTACTGGGTCGTGGTCCCGCCGACGCTCGCCGAGGCCAACGTGCGATCCAGGTTGTAGGTGAACGTGTCGGCGCCGGCTTGTACGAGGTTCCCCGACGGGTCGTACACGTACGCTGTGCTGCTGGTGCCGCCGGGGGTCGTGACGCTCGTATTGGTCAGTTGGTGCGCCGAATCGTAGGTGTAGGCGGTCTGCGAGTCGCCAGCGGAGCCGCTGAGCGTCTGGGACAGCCGGTTGCCCGTCCGGTCGTAGGTGTAGGCGATCTTGCCGGTTGCTGAGGTACCGCAGTCCACGCCGATGCATTCGGCGGTCAGCCGGTTGGCCACGTCGTATGTGTAGGCCGTCTGCTGGCTGAGGGTCCCGCGGATGGTGGTCAGGCCCAGCGGATTGCCGACCGCGTCACGGCTGGTGATCTGGTAGCGCGCCACGGTCCCGCTGTCGTCATGACTGTTCAGGTCGGAAAGCCGCCCGGCCCTGTCGTAGGTGCGGTCGGTGACCAGGTGTGCTGCGGTCGGGTAGGTGGTCCTGGTCAGACGGTCGGTCACGTCGTAGCCGAAGTTGTACTGCGCCGCGGTGCCGCCTGCCTGGCCGCCCTGGGCGGACAGTGCGGTCATGCGGTCGCTGCTGTCGTATGTGGTGTTGATGGTCGTGCCGTCCGGCCAGATCCGGGAGGTGACGTTGGAATCAACGTCATAGCCGTACTGGAACGTCTGGCTGCCGCGGCTGACCGCTGTCAGTCGGCCGTTGGTGTCGTAGGTCTGGGTCCGCACTCCCGAGGGGTCCGCCAGGCTCGTCATCTGGTTCTTCGCGTCGTAACCGAAGTTGTAGACGAGGTTGCCGGCCTGGTTCTGCTGGGTCCTGCGGTTGAGGATGTCGTAGGCGTAGGTGATGGTGCGGGTCAACGGGTCGGTCAGGCCGGGGAGCAGGGTCTGGGTCAGGTTGCCCTCGGCGTCGTAGCTGTAGACCGTGTCCCGGTTGAGCGGGTCCTTGATGTCGACGATGCGGCCGAGTGCGTCCCAGGTGTAGCGGGTGTTGCCCGTCGGGTCGGTGCGGGAGGTGACGTTGCCGGCGTTGTCGTAGACGTAGACGGTGGCCTCGGTGGCGTCGCCGTCGGGACCGATGACACGCTGCAACCGGTCATCGTCGAGATAGCGGTACGAGGTGGGGTTCCCGGCGGCGTCGGCCGCGATGGTCACCCGGTTGTTCGCGTCATAGGTGAATGTCGTCACCTGGCCGAGTTGGTTCGTCAACGAGGTCAGGTTGCTGGCGGCGTCATAGCCGTAGACCACCGTGAAGTCAGCCGGGTCGGCCCCGGCGACGTTGCCACGCGGATCGACCAGCGAGGTGACTCGCCCGTCGTCGTCGTAGGTGTATGTGGTGATGCCACCGGATGGCGTGGTGGATCGGATGATGTTGCCCGCCGCGTCGTACACCGTGGTGGCCTCGCCGCCGGACGGTGCGGCGACGGCGGTCGGCCGCCCGTTCACGTCGTAGGTGAGCGTCGTGGTGGCGCCGAGTGGGTCGGACACCGACACCACCTTGCTGTTGTTGTCGTACGTGGTGGTGGAGGTGTTGCCCAGCGTGTCGATGCTGTCGGTCGGCCGGTTCAGTTCGTCGAAGCGGGTGTCCCGGATGACCGTTCCGCCGCCGGGGTACGGGTGGCTGGTGCGCACCATGTTCTGGTTGAAGTCGTAGGTGTACGTGGTGGTGAAGTCGGCTGGATCTGCGCCGGCGACATTCCCGCGTGGCGACACAACGGCGGTGAGGTTACCGCGGTTGTCGTAGGTGAATGTGGTCTTGTTGCCCAGCGGATCGGTCACCGATGCTCGGCGGCCGGCGGCGGTGTACGTGTAGCTGGTGATGTTGAGGTTGAAGTCGCTGACCGTCGCGGTCCGTCCGATCACGCTGGTATAGGTGTAGGTCATCTGGTGACCCGTCGGGTCACCGGTACTGGTTACCTCTCCGACGCTGTTGTACGTGGTGGTGGACGGATGCGCCTTGGCCGGCTGCAACACCCCGACAACGCGATCCAGGTCGTCGTAGGTGTAGGTGGTGGTGAAGTCCAGGGCGCGCGCACCAGGCAGATTTCCCCGTGGATCCACCGACGTGATCACCCGGCCGGAGGAGTCATAGGTGTACGTTCTCCGCTCACCCATCGGGGTGGTCTGCGAGATCAGATTTCCGGCCGGGTCGTATGCCAGCGTGGTGATCTTGCCCCGTGGGTCGGTGATTGTGGTGATCAGGCCGCGGTCGTCGTAGGTCAACGTGGTGTTCTCGTCCGCCGCGGTGATGATCGAGTTCAGCTCGTCGGTCGACGTGTAGCCGAACTGCACCGTGTGCCCCAGTGCATCGGTGTGTGTGGTGAGGTTGTTGCGGGCGTCGTAGGCGTTGGCCACCTGGAAGGCGAAGGGGGCGGGCGCGGTGACCGACAGTTGGTTGCTGGCCGTGTCGAAGGCGCTGCTGGTCTGGTTGCCCTGCGCGTCCACCAGCAGGGTCGGGTCGACCTCCTGGTCGTAGCGCTGGTTGACGGTGTCTCCGTTGCCGTTCTGTGAGTACACCAGCACGTTGCCGTGGTAACCGTCGAAGTAGTGCACGCCGTCCGGGTCGACCATCGTCGACTCCTGTGCGACGGCGTCCCAACTGAACGTCGTCGCGGCACCCGACGCGTCCACCTGGCTGACGATGCGCCCGTTGCTGTAGGTGTTGGTCAGTTGGGTACGGCCCATCGGGTCGACCACGGTGGTCAACAACTGGTCGGTGTAGCCGAACGTCCAGATGTCACGGGCCGCGTCGGTTGCCGAGGTCAACAGACCGTTGGTGTATCCGTAGCTGACCTTGCGCTTGTCCGGCAGGGTGAGACTGGCCAGCAGTCCGTCCTTGTTCAGCGCACCGGTGACCACCCGTCCCGCGGAGTCGGTGATCGTGATGGCCGACGAGGTGTAGGCCAGGGTGACACCGTGCCCACGTGAATCGAGCACCGAGACCAGCCGACCGGTGGAGTCGAAGTTGTAGGTGGTCTGAACCGGCGTGGTCAGTCGCCACCCGCCCGAGACCGCGGTCAGACTCGAACGCACACCCGGTGGACGGTTGTAGGTGCCGTTCGCGCCCGCGGTGTACACCGCCTGTGCGCCGTCCTCCGCGCGCACCGTCACCGCCGTCTGGCCACCGGCCGGTGGGATGACCTTGATGTCGTAGCTCCATGACCAGCCGATACCCATCGACCCGGCAGTGGCGTTGGTCGAGGAGTACATCCGGTCCGCCCTGAACGTGGCGCCGAAACCGGGAAGTTGTAGGTCATGCCAGGACAGTGTGAAGCCACCGGTGCCGGTGTTGACGCCGGCTCCACGGACCACCTGTCCGTTGGTCGTGGGGAAGAGCGCATCCATGCACGCGCAACCGGATGCCTGTGCGGTCGGGATGGGCGGCGGGTCGGACGTGGCGCGCGCCTTCGCCGTCGCCGATGGTGCGGACACCACCTGCGTGCCGTCGGACAGGGTGACGGTGATGGTCACGAAATAGTCGTGACCATCAACCAGCGACCAGCCGTCGGCCGAACCGAAGCTTCGGCAGAAAGTCGCGGGTACCTGGCAGGTGTCCGCGTCCGCCGGGGTCAACTGTCGGGAGTCCTGCGCCCCGCCGGTCGTCGGGTCGAACACGGTGGCTTTCCACAGCTGCCAACCCGAGATACCCGGGTCGGCCGCGTCGAAGTACAACACCAGCGACGTGTCGTTGAAGTCGAAGCCCGAACGCAGGATCAGGTTGACCGCGCCCGCCGTGGATGTCGCGTCGGCGTTGAGCGTCGTACCAGAGTCAAGGCGTCTCGGTACCCGCGTCCACTCCGACGCCGACAAGCTGCGCTGCGGACCCGCCGGCTTCACTCCGGGCGGCACCACCGGAGGCCGTTTGTCCTTGGGATATCCGTGGTGGGCGATCGTGCTGGCCGGTAGCGGCCGGCTCACCGGGCCAGCGCCCGGAGGGGCCGACGGTGTGTGGCCCTTCGCCACCGCGGCGGCCGGAGCGGGCTCCGCCGCAGCCGGCGAGGCGGGGGCCGCCACCGACGCACCGACGCTCAGCGCCAGTGCCACAACGAAGAGGGAGGCGGGTGGGAGCCGCCATGAACGCGTTAACGACACCAGTGACACGTCAGATCTCCGTATCGCCGCATGGTGGTCAGGTCAGACGGGGGCAGGTCGTCGCACGATGAGTTGACCCGATACACACGGGTCTGTCAAGAAACTTCCAAAAAGTTATTAAGGTCGGTAATGCTCGATTTCAGGCCGCGACGGTGCATCTGCGGTCGTGGCGTCGATCTGTACCTCGCGCGGTTACGGCGTCAGTCCCACCACAGACGTACGACCTCGGCGTCGATGAGGCAGGCAGCCAGATCCGGGACGTCGTCCGCGTCGTAGAGATCCATGCCGTCGAGGCAGTAGCGGGGGTACTCCCAGGCGAACGCGAGCGCCTCCAGTCTGGTGCGTGGCGGCCTGGTCACCGCCAGCTCCAGAGTGTTGGCGGTCATGCACACCAACTCGGCGCCATAACGGTGGTACCAGCGTCGCAGGACCGCACCGTGCACGGCTGGCTCCGGGCAGTCGTTCCAGTAGC
>DATCXL010000833.1:0-4431 GCA_036565825.1 Mycobacteriales bacterium | reverse complement strand
GCCCTCGCCCCCGAGCTCGCCGTGACCGTGGCCCGGCAGACCGCCACCGGCGGACGCGGCGGCGCCAAGTCGGCGGAGGTTCCGCTGCCGTTCGACCCGGCCGCCTCGTCGGCCGCCTGGGCGTTGGGCAACACCTTGGTGTCCTGGGCCCGTCACGTCGCCTCAGAACGCGGACAGACCCTTCCCCGGACCACCACACCCGCCGACCCGGTTACGTCCGCCACGGTCGCCGCTGGATGGCTTCGCGGCCACGTCGAATGGCTCCGACACCGACCCGAAGCGGGTGAGGTCGTCGACGAGATCGCCTACGCCGTCGCCGAAGCACGCCGGCACGTCGACCACCACCGGCCCGACCGCTGGTACGCCGGCCCCTGCGACTGCGGACGCCACCTGTACGCACGACCCGGCGCCGCCACCGTCGACTGCCCCGACTGCGACCTGACCTGGCCCGTCGCCGAACGCCGGGAGTGGTTGCTGGCCTCGGCCCGGGAGGTGCTCGCCACCGCCACGGTCATCTCCCAGGCGCTGACCGCCCTGGACGTACCCGTCACCCCGGCCAGACTATGGCAGTGGGCCAAACGGGGTCGGCTGTTGTCGCGGGACACCGACCGTCGCGGTAGGCCGTTGTACCGGGTCGGTGACATTCTGGACAGGCTCTCGACGAGCAAAGGAGCGGCATGATGGCACAGACGGACGGGCTGGCCGAAAAGCTGGCCGAGTTGAACCGGCACCTGGTGGACTCGTTCGCTGGGCTCGGGCCGGCGATGGCTGCCGCGTCGGCCAGGCTGGGCCAGTTCGTGGACTCCTACGCCGCTGAGGTGCGCGCTGCCCTCGACCGGGCACAGGACGGCGGTGACCGGTGATCCGCGCGGGTAGTTGCGTGATCACCTGACCGGGTGTCATGCTGTTCTGCGGCAGTACAGGTGTGCCCGGATCACGTCTGATGCCCAACGCGAGCCCCGCCACGTGCGGGGCTTTCGCCATTCACAGCGCGGTGGAGCAGTTCGGTCAGCTCGCCGGTCCCATACGCCGGAGGTCCCGGGTTCAAATCCCGGCCGCGCCACCACCCGGGGGGTGACCATGTCCCGCCCGGTCACCCAAGCCGACCGCGACCAGGTCGCCGCCCTCCACGCCCAAGGACTCGGCCGCAACGCCATCGCCACCAAGATCGGCCGCTCCGCCTCCACCATCACTGCGATCGCCCGCGACCTCGGCCTCGACTTCGACCGGACTGCCACCGAAGCGGCAACCCGGGCAGCAGTCGCCGACGCCAAAGCCCGCCGGACCGCACTCATGCACACCCTCCTCGACGACGCCGCCCGGCTCCGCGCCCAACTCTGGCAACCCCACGAATACATCGACCACGGCGGCCGGGACTTCGAGGAAGCGCGCTGGACCCAACCCGAACCCACCCCGGCCGACAAACGGCACCTCATGCAGGCCGCGGCCATCGCCGTGGACCGGTCCCTGAAACTCGACCTACACGACGCCGACACCGGCGCCGACGGTGCCCGGTCCATGATCGGCGCACTGGCCGCTGGCCTCCAGGTCGCCTACGACCAGATGCGGGACACCACCGATGACGGCCGGGCTTGACCTTGAGGCAGTCACTCACGCGTTCTCGCCGGCACAGATCCGCTCGGTCGTCGAAGCCCAAAACCCGCTGAACATCTGGGAAGGGTCGATCCGGTCGGGGAAGACCATCGCGTCGCTGGTTCGGTGGCTCATCTACGTCGCCAACCCGCCACGCGGCGGGGACCTGGTGGTGGTCGGGAAAACCAGGGAGACCATCGGCCGGAACGTGTTCGCCCCCCTGTCGGATCCGGCCCTGTTCGGGGACATCGCCCGCCACGTCGACTACACGCCAGGGGCACCAACCGGGCAGATCCTCGGCCGCACCATCCACGTCCTCGGCGCGAACGATTCCAAGTCCGAACCGAAAGTGCGGGGCATGACCTGCGCCGGGGCGTACTGCGACGAGGTCACCGTCCTACCGCGGTCGTTCTTCGACCAACTCGTCGGCCGCATGTCCGTCCCCGGGGCGAAACTGTTCGGCACCACCAACCCGGACAACCCGAGCCACTGGCTGCGGAAGGAGTACCTGCTCCGCCCGGCAGAGACCGGCTGCCAGTCCTGGCACTTCACCCTCGACGACAACCCGCACCTGGACCCGGCGTACGTCGCGCGGATCAAGTCCACCTACACCGGGCTGTGGTACCGCCGGTTCATCTCCGGCGAGTGGGTGCAGGCCGAGGGCGCGGTCTACGACTGCTGGGATCCCGACCGGCACGTCGTCGACATCCTGCCGACCATCATCCGGTGGATCGGGTTGGGCGTGGACTACGGCACGTCCAACCCGTTCGCCGCGTTGCTCCTCGGCCTGGGGGTCGACGGCCGGCTGTACCTGACCCGCGAGTGGCGGTACAACGGGCGGGCGTCCCACCGTCAGCTCACCGACGTCGAATACTCCGCCCGGCTACGTGAGTGGCTGGCCCCAGTGCGGCCGGAGTGGACGTGTGTCGACCCGTCGGCCGCGTCGTTCATCACCCAGCTCTACCGCGACGGGTTGACGCCCACAGCGGCCGCGAACAGTGTGCTGGACGGTATCCGCCAGGTCGCGTCCCTGCTGGCCTCCGGTCTGCTGTTGGCGCACAGGTCGTGTACCGGGTGGATCGAAGAAATGCCCGGTTATTCGTGGGACGAGGACGCGTCAGCGAAGGGTGAGGACCGGCCGATCAAGGCCGACGACCACAGCCTGGACGCTGGCCGGTACGCCGTGCACACCACCGAGGCCGCGTGGCGGCCCCTACTCGCGAGGGAGGCCGCCTGATGCCGCTGCCCGCACCCGGCACCCCATGGCCACCGGCCGACCTGAAACCCGTCACAGACCGGCTGGTCACCTGGGGCGCGTGGTGGTCCGGTGACCCCGACATGCTCTCCGCCGTGTACGGCGGCGCCGTGGACTTCACCCGGTCGGGGTTCTTCGCGTCCGAACAGGGCGGGATCCGCGGCCGGATCATCAACACCCTGTCCCGCTGGTTTTGGGGCACCCAACCGCCGGCCCACGAACAACGCCAGAAGTTGCACATCGGCCTGGCCGGCACCATCGCGTCCACCTCGGCGGACCTGCTGTTCAGTGAACCGCCGAAGATCACCGTCAAGGAGCAGAAGGCGCAGGACCGCCTCGACGAACTCGTTGACGACGGCGTACACGCCATCCTGCTGGAGGCGGCCGACGCGTGCGCGGGCATGGGCGGGGAGTACCTGCGGGTGTGCTGGGACCGCGAAGCCCACCCCGACGGGCCCTGGTTGGACGCTGTTCACGCGGACGCGGCCATCCCCGAATGGGTGCAGGGCAGGCTCGCCGCGGTCACGTTCTGGCGTGTGATCGGCCGCGACGGGGACAAGGTGGTCCGGCACCTGGAACGCCACGAGGCGGGCGTCGTGCTCCACGGCGTGTACGTGGGCACCGACACGGGCCTGGGGAAACCAGCGCCGCTGGCCGCCTACCCGGACACCGCCGGCCTCGACCCGGTCGTCACCACCAACGTGCCCAGGTTGCTCGTCGAGTACGTGCCGAACATGCGACCGAACAAGCTGTGGCGGGGAATGCCCCAGGCCGCCTACCTGGGCCGGGCGGACATCGCCGGATCCGAACCCGCGCTGGACGCGCTGGATGAGACGTGGTCGTCGTGGATGCGCGACCTGCGCCTGGCCAAGGCGAGGCTGATCGTGCCCGACGTGTACCTGCAACAGCAGGGACGCGGGCAGGGCGCGAGGTTCGACGCCGACCAGGAGATCTACTCCACCCTGAACATGCTGCCGCAGACCGGGGGTGCGCCGCAGATCTCCGAAGTCCAGTTCGCGATCCGTGTCGCCGAGCACCGGGACACCGCCGCCGCCCTGGTAGCCCAGATCCTCCGGGATTCCGGGTACTCGGGGCAGACTTTCGGGGAGGTCACCGAGGCCGGTGCTGTGACCGCAACCGAGGTTCACGCCCGGCAGTCCCGGTCGTACACCACGAGGGCGCGGAAGATCGTGTACTGGCGTCCAGCCCTGGCCAGGATCCTGGAAACCCTGCTGATGGTCGACGCCACCGTGTTCGCATCCGGGGTCGTCCCGGAACTGCCGGCCCTGGAGTTCCCAGACGCCGTCTCCGAGGACCCCGGGGCGATCGCGCAGACGGTGCAACTGCTGGTTGCCGCTGATGCGATCTCGACGCGGACCCGGGTGCAGATGGTGCACCCAGACTGGGACGACACGGCGGTCAACGACGAGGTGAAGGCGATCCGCGCCGAGACGGCCTCGACGGGTGCCGACCCGGTGCAGGTGTTGCGGGACATTCACGGCGCCGGACCGGAGGAACCGGTGAGCCCAGATGCCGGTCAACCCTGACCTGATCGACCGGGTCGCCGCGTCCACCGCCAGCCT
>DATCXL010000832.1:0-3624 GCA_036565825.1 Mycobacteriales bacterium | reverse complement strand
GGTGATGTCGTGGAAGGCCGAGCCTCCCGCGTGGGCGTAGATCAGCGGGTTGGCGAAGCCGATGTCGTGTCCGGCCCTCTGCTGCGCCAGTGCCATGAAGCCGGCCATCAGGGGGGAGGCCAGGCTGGTCCCACCGATGCGGAACTCGCTGTAGGCCACTGACCCGTCCGGGAAGGTCTGGGTCTGCCCGATAAGCATGCCGGTGTTCGGGTCGGCCAGCGCTGCGATGTCGGGCACCACCCGCATCGGAGCACCGCCGTGCACGGTGGCGATGGAGTCGGGTACCACGCCGACCTGGTAGGCCGGTTGGCCGAACAGGCGGCTGGTGCCGCCACCCGACCCGCTGGTGTAGTTACCGGGCGGCGCCGGGCTGTAGGCCCCGTCGGTCAGCACCGACCGTCCGGTCTCCCAGCCAACCTCGAACAGATAGTCGTTGTCCGCGCCGACACCCAGCGCGGTGCCACCGACCGCGGTCACGAACGGGCTGGAGGCCGGCCAGTCCGGGGTGGCCTGGGCGAAGTTGGCCGGGTCACCGGAGGTCTGGTCGCCGGAGTCACCGGAGGAGAAGTACACCCCCACCCCGGTGGCCGCGGCCTCGATCAGGATGTCGTTGTACGGCTTGACGACGCCCGGCGGAAGTGCCTCACCGGAGAAGCCGTAGGAGTTGCTCACCATGCTGGCCAGGTGTTGGTCGACCACGTGGTTGAGCGCGGCGTCCAGGTCGTTGAAGTTGTTCGGCGCGCCCACGTAGACGATGTTCGCGCCCGGCGCCATCGAGTGCACCGCCTCGACGTCGAGGGTCTCCTCGCCGTACCAGCCCTGCGGGTCCTGGACCGCGCCGCGCGCGCCCTGTGCACCGGACTCGGGGTGTTGCAGGATGCCCGGTGGGACCACCTGGTGGAACTGGGCGCCGTTCATGGTGGGCAGCCCGTGCCGCTGGGAGTATGTGTTTGCGTCGTCCAGGATTGTCGGCGAGGCGTAGGCGTCGATGATCGCGACGGTCTGCCCGGAGCCGTCGTTGCCCGCCGCCACCGCGTCGGCCACGCCGTAGGCGCCACGCAACTGCGCGGGCTGGTATCCGCACGGGGTGTAGGGCACCGGCTGGCCGTCCACACCGGGCACCACGGTGCCGTCGAGGGTGGCGGTGTTGGCGGTGGTCTTCTCACCCCAGAACGTCGAGCACGGGGTGGCGTTGACGAACACCGGCGACGGCGGCGCCGCGTGCCGCACCAGCGCGGCCGAGTCGTCGATACCGACCACGGCCGAGACCATCGGCAGACTAGCCGGCACCTGAAGGGCCGACTCCGGCGAGTGCAGGGTCAGGCCGTCGTGGGAGTACAGGCCGATCCGGGTGGTGAAGGCCGTCTCGACCTGGGCCACCGAACCCTCGGCTGCCACGTAGAGGTTGTTGCTCGGGGTGTGGTCCATGGTGAAGCCCTGGCCGCGCAGCCACTCCCGTACCGCGCTGACGTCAGCCTGGCTGGGCGCGAACTGCTTGCGGAAGTCCCGCGCGGACAGGAACTTCCCGTACTGCGGGGAGCCGGGCGTGGACGCCGCGGTGGCCGCTGCCGCGGCCGCCTCTGTGTTCCGCCAACCCAGGTACACCCGGAACCCGACGTGGTCGTCGGCCGGGGCGGCCGACTGCAGTGCCGCGGCGTTCGCCCAGGACGGCACACTGCCGGGTAGCGCTCGCGGGGAGGCCGCGGCGGCCGAACCCGTCACCGACAGCGAGGCGACCAGCGCCGCCGCGCTGCCTGCGGCGAGTAGGTGTAGTGCTCTTCTCATCGGCACTCCGGAGGCAGATGGACCCGCCTCACCTGGACCGGGCGCGCGCGAACCACGCTTCGGCTGCGGCGCACCGTTGCGCTGTCGGCTCGGCCCGGGATCGGGCGGGCTGACATGGCGAGGGTCCGTACCGTTCGCGGGCCAACTCCCAGGCCGCCCGGTCGGACACTCATGACAATCGGTACATCGCAGCCGAAGCGCCGTTTGTTACGCTTCCTGCACCGTTTGATTTGTCACGTTATGGTAGCGGTGGTCAGGGCCCGTCGGGTGAGCAGTCGGGCCAGGTGCCGGCGGTACTCCGGACCTGCGTGCATGTCGGCGGTCGGCTCGGTGCCCTCGTCGGCGAGTACGGCCGCCTCGGCGACCGACGCGCCGGAGGCCAACGCGCGCTCGGTCGCGGTGGCCCGCAGCGGGATGCTGCCCATGTTCGCCAACGCCACCCGGTTGCCCACCGCGGCGACCCCGACGATGGCCCAGTCGTTCGCCCGGCGGGTGAACTTCTGGTACCCCCAGCCCACCCCGGCCAGCCGGGGCAGTCGGACCTCGACCAGCACCTCGTCCGGACCGGTCGCGGTCTCGAAGTAACTGACGAAGAACTCGCTCGCCGGGACCTCCCGCTGCCCCGCCGGGCCCCGCAGCACCAGCACTCCGTCGAGTGCGAGAACCGCGGTGGGCAGGTCTGCGGCCGGGTCGCCGTGCACCAACGACCCGCCCAGCGTGCCGCGGCGGCGGATCTGCGGATCGCCGACCAGCGACGCGGCGTGCGCCAGCAGCGGCACCTCGGCGCGCAACACCGGCGAGGACTCCACGTCGCGGTGCCGGGTCAACGCGCCCACCGCGACCTGGTCACCCTCGACCCGCACGTAGGACAGTTCGGTGAGCCGACCCACGTCGACCAGCACCCCGGGTGAGGCCAGCCGCAACTTCATCATCGGCAGCAGGGAGTGGCCACCGGCGAGCAACTTGGCGTCCTCGCCGTGCTCGGTCAACAGCGCCAGGGCCTCGTCGACCGAACCGGCCCGGACATAGTCGAACGCGGCCGGGATCATGCCTGCGCCCCCGTCTGGTCGGTGCTCGCCGCCGCCAGTACCGACCGCACGATGTTGTGGTAGCCGGTACACCGGCAGAAGTTGCCCTCCAACCCGGCCCGTACCTCTTCCTCGGTGGGCTTGGGGTTGTCACGCAGCAGACTGACCGCGGCCATCACCATGCCCGGAGTGCAGAAGCCGCACTGCAGGCCGTGCTCGGCGCGGAACGCGGCCTGCATCGGGTGCAGTTCGCCGTTGTCGGCGGCCAACCCCTCGATCGTGGTCACCGCACACCCGTCGGCCTGGGCGGCCAGCACCGTGCACGACTTGACCGCCTCGCCGTCCAGATGCACGGTGCAGGCGCCACAGGACGTGGTGTCGCACCCGATGTTGGTGCCGTGCAACCCGCACACCTCGCGCAGGTAGTGCGCCAGCAGCAGTCGGGGCTCGACCTCGTCCTCCCGCTGTTCTCCGTTGACCGTGATCCGTACCCGCATCAGGAGTCCACCTCGCTCGCCTGCTGGATCGCCGACCACACCCGCTGCGGGGAGGTCGGCATCTCGATGTGCCGCACGCCCAGGTGCGCCACCGCGTCGATCACCGCGTTCTGAACGGCCGGGGTCGCGCCGATCGTGCCCGCCTCGCCGATGCCCTTGGCGCCCAACGGGTTGTATGTCGTGGGCGTCTCCATCGACACCAGTTCGAAGCTGGGTATCTCCGGTGCGGTGAGGAACGGGTAGTCGGCGAACGTGGCGGTCAGCGGGTTGCCGTCGGCGTCGTAGACCATCTCCTCGTACAGTGCCTGGGCCGC
>DATCXL010000830.1:0-6114 GCA_036565825.1 Mycobacteriales bacterium | reverse complement strand
CGGCTGGCGTCAGGCGCCACCATCGTGCTGGCCCTGGTCGGGCTCTACCTGGTCGCCCTGCTCACCAGCGTGCTGACCGGTCGGCTGTCTGGTCGGTCGCCTGGTCGGTTGCGCGGTCGGCTGTCTGGTCGGTCGCGCGGTCCAACCCGTGGCCGAACCGGTGACCAGGTGGTGAGTGGCGGATGAACTACCTGAGCCGGGCCCTGGTGGAGGCGGCACTGGTCGGTGGGTTGTGCGGCGCGGTGGGCGTACACGTGGTGCTGCGTCGGCTGTCGTTCTTCACCATGGCGATGACCCACGCCACGTTCCCCGGGATCGTGCTGGCCGCCATCCTCGGCGTGGACCTGTACCTGGGTGGGGGCGTGTTCGGCGTGTTGGTCGTGTTGGCCGTGGTGTGGCTGACCAACCGACCGCGCGCGGACCAGGCCAGCGCGGTGGGGGTGGTGCTCTGCGCCGGGTTCGCGCTGGGTGTGGTGCTGATGTCCGCACAGGACGGGTTCAGCCAGGACCTGTCGGCCTACCTGGTGGGTTCGATCCTCACCGTGTCAGACGCCGACATCCGGGTGGCCGCCGTGGTCGCCTGCGTCGTGCTGGTGACCCTGGTCGCGCTGGGTAAGGAACTGGTTTTCGGTGCGTTCGACCGCCAGGCGATGGTGGCCCGCGGCTACCCGGTGTTGGCGCTGGACCTGGTCCTGCTGATCCTGGTCGAACTGACCGTGGTCACCTCGGTACCGGCTGTGGGTACGATCCTGGCCGTCGCCCTGCTGGTGGCACCCGCGGCCACCGCCAGGTTGTGGTGCCGGGGGGTGGCCGGGATGACCGCCGTGGCCGTGCCGCTGGGCGTGGCCAGTGCGGTGGTCGGTGTGGTGGTCAGCCAGGCGCTCGGCGTGGCCGCCGGCGCGACCGTCGTACTGGTCGGATGCTCGACCTTCGCGGTGTCGTTGCTGGTCGCCCCGCAGGGGGTGGCGCGAAGGATCTGGCGGCGCGGCCGGCCGGCCCCCACACCAGGGCGGCTCGCGAATTCGCTGGCCGGATACCGGTACCGTCGTCGGAAGGAGGAGACGTCGTGACAGACAACGGTCGGACCCCCGGCGCGGCGCGGGCGACCCGGCAGGGTGCCTCGGTGCAGGCCGTACTCGCCCGGTCGACGTCATTCCGCAGCGCCCAGGACCTCTACTCCGAACTTCGTCGCCGGGGCGAGGCGGTCGGTCTGACCACCGTGTACCGGCACCTACAGATGTTGGCCGACACCGGGGCGGTCGACGTGCTGCACACTCCCGAGGGCGAGACGGTGTACCGGCTGTGTGGCAGCGGTACGCACCACCACCACCTGGTCTGCCGCGGGTGTGGGCTGACCGTGGAGATCGAGGGCCGCGAGGTGGAGCGGTGGAGTCAGCGGGTAGCTACCGAGCAGGGTTTCGTCGACGTGGACCACACCGTGGAGGTGTTCGGCACCTGCAAGGCGTGTGCCGGCTGCCCGGCCAGGGAGCCTGAGCCGGCCAGGCAGCCTGAGTCGGCCGAGTCGGCCGAGTCGGACTGACCCGACCGAACCAGGCGAACCGGGGACGTACCTCAGGCCACGCTCAACAGCAGGTGGGCGATGAGGTAGACCACCGCCGCGACCGCGGCAGCCGCCGGGATGGTCAACACCCAGGCGGTGGCGATGTTGCCGGCGACTCCCCAGCGCACCGCGGAGAACCTCCGGGTCGCGCCCACCCCCATCACCGACGAGGTGATCACGTGGGTGGTCGACACCGGCACCGCGTAGACGTAGGCGGTGCCCAGCATCACGCTGGAGGCCACCGTCTGGGCGGAGAAGCCGCCGACCGAGCTGAGCTGGATCACTCGTCGGCCGAGCGTGCGCATGATCCGGTACCCGCCCGAGTATGTGCCCAGGCTGATCGCCGCCGCCGCGGCCAACACCACCCACAACGGGATGTAGAAGGTGTCGATGTGGCCGGACACGAACAGCGCCAGCGCGATCACGCCCATTGTCTTCTGCGCGTCCTGGGTGCCGTGCCCGAACGCCATCGCCGCACCAGAGACAATCTGGGCCATCCGGAAGTTCCGATTGGCCCTGGACACGTTGGAGTTCCGGAAGATCCACAGCACCGCGACCATGAACAGGTAACCCAGAGCCAGCCCGATCATCGGCGAGAGCACCATCGGTACCACCACCTTGTCCAGCACGCCGGCCCACTGGACGGTGTGCGCGCCGGCAAGCGCCGCGCCGATCAGCCCGCCGATGAGCGCGTGCGACGAGGAGGAGGGCAGGCCGAAGTACCAGGTGATCAGGTTCCAGGTGATGGCCCCGACCAGGGCGGCGAAGACCAACACCAGTCCGGAGGAGTCGTTCGGCGGGGTCACGATGCCCGAGCCGACGGTCGTGGCCACGCCGGTGGACACCACCGCTCCGATGACGTTCATCACCGCGGCCATCGCCAGGGCGACCCTGGGCGTCAGCGCCTTTGTCGACACCGTGATGGCGATGGCGTTGGCCGCGTCGTGGAACCCGTTGGTGTAGTCGAAACTCAGTGCGACCACAACGATGACCAGCAGTCCCACGGTGGTGGCATCCACCCTCAGGACTCCTTGACCGCGATCGTCTCCACCACGTTCGCCACGTGCTCGAACGCGTCGGCGGCCTCCTCGAGTTGGTCGGCCACCTCCTTGAGTTTCATCACCGTGAGCGCGTCGTAGTCACCGCTGAACAGTCGGGACAACAGCCGGCGGTAGAGCTTGTCGGCCTCGTTCTCGATCCGGTTGACCTCGATCCAGTACGGGGCGAGGTCCTTCAACGAACGCAGCCGGGGCATTGCCGAGGCGGTCTCCCGGGCGGCCCGCTGGAGCAGTTCGACCTGCTTTGACATCTCGGTGGGCAGCGAGGTGAGGCCGGTCAACTCGATCAGGTCGGCCGCCGCCTCCATCGCGTCCATGACGTCGTCGAGGTTGGAGGCCAGCCGGTAGATGTCCTCGCGGTCGAAGGGTGTGATGAAACTGGTGTTGAGCTGCCGGAAGATTCGGTGGGTGGTGGAGTCACCGGTGTGTTCATGGTCACGCAACGCCTTGGCCAACCGAGGCCGGTTCGCGCTCTCGAACATGAACTCGGACAGGGCGTCAGCGGCGGCTACCAGGTTCTCCGCGGATGCGGCGAACATCTCGTAGAAACTTTCGTCGCGGGGGGTGATGCGCAGGCGCACGGGCCTCGGGCCTCTCCCGATCGGGGGGACACTTCCTGGCGGATCGTACGTTCCCCGCACGATGGCCGCGTCAACGCCCCGGCCGAGCCTTACCTGCCGCCCCTGGTCGGAGCCGTTCCGACTGTCGAGGGTGACTGTGGGTGTTCGTTTCAGCGGGTCAGCCAGGCCGCCCGGGCACCGGCGTCACCGATCCGGACCACCAGGTAGACGCTGGCCACCGCTCCCACCGCGGTCAGCACGACGGCCAACCCCGCCAGCGGGAGCCGTAACCGGCGAACCCGGCCGAAGCGGCGGGCCAACCGTGGCAGGCAGACCACGAGCAGCACACCGACGACCAACACCGCCGCCCACGGCCACAGCGTGTTGGCGATCTGCTTGTGCTGGACCATCAGCGAGGCCTCGGTGGCGTCCCCGGGGTGGCTGCCGAGGTTGTCGATACGGTGGTCGTACAGCCAGTTGCCCGACACCATCGCCGCCGGCACCGCCAGCGCCGCGACCACGTTGAGCGCGCCGACCAGGACGCCGTACCGGCGGCGCAGCGCGGGCACCAGGGCGACGGCCAGACCGGTCAACGCGGCGAGTGGAAGCAGCACCACGACCAGGTGCACGACCAGTGGGTGCACCGGCAGACCGGAGATGGTTGGCATCGCGGGCGCTCCGTTCGGCGGGGACACCACTGATCACGAACCCACGATCACTCCGGTTCGAAACCCTCCACCGGTGTTGCTGGTACGCCCGGCGGTGCGGTCAGGGTGCGGGCCTGGGATGTGCGGCGGGGGCCCACCCGGTCAGGCCTCCGCGCTGCGGTCGGCCTCCATGCCGGTCACCAGTTCGTCGCGGGCCCGGGCCACCCGGGACCGGATCGTGCCCACCGGGCAACCGCACACGGTCGCGGCCTCGGCGTAGGACAGTCCGATCATCTGGGTGAGCACGAACGCCTCCCGCCGGTCCTGGTCCAGCCCGGCCAGCAGCGCGTACAGCGCCACCCCGTCACTGATGTCGGGCACCGTGCCGGACCCCGGTTCGGCGGCCCGGACCAGGCGTAGCCGGTCGCGGCGCAGGGCGCGGATGTGGTCGGCGCAGACCCGACGCGCGATGGCCAGCAGCCAGGTACGGGCGGTCGATCGGCCGGCGAACCGGTGCAGTGCCCGGAAGGCCCGCAGGTAGGTCTCCTGGGTCAGGTCCTCGGCACTGGCCGGGTCGGACAGGTGCGCGCACAGTTTCCACACGTCGGCCTGGGTGGACCGGACCAGCAGCGCGGCGGCCTCCGCGTCGCCGTCGCGGGCCGCGAGCGCGGCTCGGGTCACCTGCTCGGCGTCCACCTTCCGCCTCCTGCCATGGTTCGAAAGAGTCCTCGGCGGTCTCACACGGTGATCGAGAGTGCGTGGAGAGTGTCACCGCCATGCCCGGCCCGTGTCCAGAGGTCCGTGTCGAGCAACACCTGGTGGCGGTGGCCACATCTGGGTGCACCCGGGAACCATCGGGGCCCCGGCGCCGACTGGTACGACGTGGACTGCACCCAGTATCGCAAGGAACTCTCCGCCCGAATGGACGGGGAGGCGTTGCACGTTTTTCCGGAGGCACTGGACGCACACGTCGCGACGTGCCCCGGCTGTGCGTCGTGGCTGCACCGGGCCGAGCAGGTGACCCGACTGGCCCGGCTGGCACCGGCGGCCCCGCTGCGGGACCGCACCGAGGAGATCCTCGCCAACGTGCCCGCGGTGCGCCCCCGTGGCCGAACCCTCGGGCTGGTGGTCCGACTGCTGCTCGCCGCCGTGGCCCTGGCCCAGGCGGCGTTGGCCTACCCGGACCTGGTCTTCGGGCATGACGCGATGAGTTCGTCCACCCACGTCGCACACGAGACCGGTGCGTGGAACGCCGCACTGGCGGTGGCGTTCCTGTGGGTGGCGCTGCGACCACGTAACGCGGGTGGGTTGCTACCGATGGTGGCCGCGTTCGTGGCGATGGTGCTCGCGGTGAGCCTGTCCGACCTGGCCTCCGAACGGGTGCATCTGGAACGTGCCTCCAGCCATCTGCTCGCCGCCGTCGGTCTGGTGCTGCTGGCCGTGTTGGCCCGCCGTGGCGGCCGGTCGAACCGGCCGCTGCTGGGCGGCCGCGACGTCGTCCCGGAGCATTCCGGCATGGCCAGGTCAGATACCGATTCGACCGGTCCCGACCCCTACTGGGGAGCCGACTGGGGCGGCGAGGACACCCAGCCCGCCTCCGGTGCGATGTTCCGCGGGAACGTGGCATGACCGGGTTGGTGACGACCGGAGTGCTGTCGGTTCGGCGGGGCGGGTGGCGGCGTCGGGCCGCGGCGGTGTGCATGGTGTTGGCCGGCCTGCTCGCCGGTGGGGTCGCGCTGGCCGGGCCCGCGTTGGCCCACGCCGAGTTGGCCTCCAGCGACCCGGCCAACTCGGCCCGACTGGCCGCTGCCCCACAGTCGGTCACGCTGCGTTTCACCGAGTCGGTGGGCCTGGAGTTGGGCTACCTGCGGGTGGTGGACGGCACCGGCGACCGGGTCGACACCGGCCAGGTGACCCACCCCGACGGTGACCCCTCGGCGGCGTCGGTGGGGCTGCGTTCCGGCCTGTCGGACGGTTCGTACATCGTGAGTTGGCGGGTGTTGTCCGCCGATTCCCACCCGGTGGCCGGCGCGTACAGCTTCGTGGTGGGTGACGGACCACTCGCCCCGGTCGACGCGGCCGCGCCCGGCGCCGGGGCGGCGGTGGACGGGGCGGTCAGCGGGCTGTTCGCGCTCACCCGCTGGGTGGGGTTCGCCGGACTTGTGCTGCTGGTCGGCGGGGCCGCGTTCCTGGTGCTGGTCTGGCCGACCGGTCGGGGTGAACCGCGGGTCCGTCGGCTGGTGTGGACCGGGTGGGGCCTGACCACCGCGTCGACCGCGTTGAGCCTG
>DATCXL010000829.1:0-2310 GCA_036565825.1 Mycobacteriales bacterium | reverse complement strand
GAAGGAGCCTACGAGGCGATGCGCCCGATACTCGACCTGCCACCAGCGCTACGGATCGGCGGCATCATCCCCTCCGTGCAACGAGTCAGCGACGCGGTACGCGCCCCGGCCGCCGGCCGATCACCAGTCGCAGAAACGATGTGCGAGGAGATCGAGGATTTCACCCGCAACCGTGCCCCCGTCGCGCCGTGACCCCCCATCGGGTGCACCCGGTGGCTCTGACTGGTCACCTCGTCGCCCTACGCGAGCTGGTCGACGGTGACCTCGACGCCGTCCACGCCATCGTCGGGGACCCGGCCGTGTGTCAGACACTGATCTTCCAACCCAAGACCCGCGCCGAGACAGTCGACTATCTGGCACGGGCGATCCAGGAAGCGCACCAGGAACCCAGAACCAGCTACTTCCTCGGTGTGACCCGCCGCGACACCAGCGAACTCGTCGGCACCGCCAGACTCGGGCTCGGCGACTACGCCAGCGGGAACATCGGATACGCGATCCGACACGACCAGTGGAACCACGGCTACGCCACCGACGCAACACGGGGACTCATCCGGTTCGGGATCCAAGCACTCGGACTGCACCGCGTGTGGGCGTCACACGGACCCGACAACCCCTCATCCGGACGGGTACTCCTCAAGGCCGGCATGACCTACGAAGGCACCCTCCGCCACAACGTCATCGACAAAGGCGCCTGGCGCGACTCACTGGTCTACTCAGTCCTGGCCCACGAGGCAGGCCTACCGCTCAACGACACCTGAACCCAGCCGACCCAGACACTGGAGTGACACCTGCCCGGCCAGCCCACGGCAGCGCTCGGTCGGTGACGACACGGCTGTCGGGCAGCAGGGCCTGGGCGAGCACGACCGGGATCATCCGAGCCCCTGCGGCTGGTGACCAGCTTCGGGAGTTACAGGCCTCCACCCCGGTGAATCCGGCTGTCCGGCTCGCCTGGACGAACTCGGTCAGCGGCGTGCCCCACCGGTAACACGCCGGCTTCACGCAGATGGTGTCCATTGTCCGGGCCGGCCCGGCGGTGGGCACGGCTAGAGGTTCGGGTCGATGTAGACAGGTCGCGGGTGGTCAGGACGGTCCGACCCGATGGCCCGAAGGAAGGGGGGTTGGACGTCCATGTCTGCCAGGTCGGTGTCGCTGAACAGGCCGAACGAGCGCACCGATCCTCCGGTGTCCTGCCAGACCTGTGACGGGTTGGGCTGGTCGACCAGCTCGGCGGCGAAATAGCACTCGATCTTGTGCTCCCCGTTGCGCGGGTCGAGGTACTCCGACACGGCGAGGATGTCGCCGACCGTCACCCGCAGCCCGGTCTCCTCGCGTACCTCGCGGGCCACACACTCGGGCAGGGTCTCGGTGGGGTCCATCCGCCCGCCGGGGGAATACCAGTAGCCGCCGCCGTCGGTGACGAGCAGGAGCCGGTCGTCGTGACGGATCACCGCACGTCCAGCCACGCTGGTCCCGGTGGCGTTCACGGTCCCCTCACACGTTCGGCTCGATTGGCGCGCCCATGACCGTAGCAACAGCAACGTCCCCGGCCGCGCCGCGCCCTTTCCACCTCCAGTCGCCTACTCGACCAGGCGCACTCAGGCACGACGACCCGCACCGGATCGACTTCTTCACTCCTGCCCGGCTGGCCGCCGACGCCGTCGAGATCTACCGCGGCCTGTGACGCCCCAGATCTGGCGCACCGCTGGAACGACGCCCCCGCTTCGCAAGGCGGAAGTGTGCTGCGGAGGCTGGCGGGTCCGAAGTGTGCGGGCATCCCGATCGATTCCCACCGGGCCTCGGACTGCCCGCGAGGGCAGGACTACCGCGGTTGGCACGGCCCCACACCAGTCGGGTGACACCATGTGACCCAGCGCACGCGAGGAGGTTCGGATGGACGCCGAACTGGTCGAGTTGGCCGGCACCGCCGGCACCACCATCGTGACCCTTCTGGCCACCGACGCCTGGGAGAAGACCAAGACCGCCGTGGCCGGACTGTGGGGCAAGGTCCACCCGCAGCGCGCCGAGACCGTCGCCGCCGAACTGGTCGAGGCCCGTGCTGACCTGCTGGCCGCCCGCGCGGGCGGGGACACCGACACCGAACAGGCCCTGATCGGCGAATGGCAGTCACGCCTGCGCCGGCTACTGGCCGCCGACCCGGCCGTGGCCGGCGAACTACGCCGGCTGCTCGGCGACCTGACCCCCGCACAGCCGGGCGGGACGCAGGTGTGGACCGGAAACGTGACGATGACCGCCACCGGCTCCGGGAACGCCCAGATCAACCAACTCGGCCAAGGCATCCAGAACATCACC
>DATCXL010000816.1:0-8856 GCA_036565825.1 Mycobacteriales bacterium | reverse complement strand
CGGCTGCTGCAACGGATCTGGCGCAACATGGTCGACGAGACCACCGGCGAGATACGGGTGGACGACAGGCCGCTGCCTGAGAACACCCGCAGGTTGTTGCACCGCACCATCGTGGCGGTACGCGAGGGCATGGAGTCGCTGCGGTTCAACATCGCCATCGCCCGACTGACCGAGTTGAACAACCACGTCACCACGGCATGCGAGGGCGACGGTGTGCCTCGGGAGGTCGCCGAGCCGCTGTTGTTGATGCTGGCCCCGTTGGCGCCACACATCTCCGAGGAACTGTGGTCCCGGCTGGGCCACACCGAGTCGCTGGCCTGGGCGCCCTACCCGGTCGCCGACCCCGCGCTGTTGGTCGACGAGACGATCGAGATCCCGGTGCAGGTCAACGGGAAGGTGCGCGGCACGGTACGGGTCGCCTCCGACGCCGACCAGGCCGAGATGGAGGCTGTGGCACGCGCCGACGAGCGGATCGCCGCGCTGCTGGCCGACGGGCAGATACGCAAGGTCGTGGTGGTGCCGCGGCGTCTGGTGAACTTCGTCGTGGGCTGAGACCGTCGTCGGACCGGGTCAGGGAGCAGTCCATGGGTGGGCGCATCGCGGTGGTCACCGACTCGACCTCCTACCTTCCCGAGGGATGCGCGGAGCGGTTCGGCGTGCGGGTGGTGCCGTTGTTCGTGGTGCTCGACGGGGTGGCCGGTGAGGAGGGCACCCAGGTCACGCCGGTCCAGGTGGCCCGGGCGCTGGCCGAGCACCTGTCGGTGACCACGTCTCGGCCAACTCCCGCGTACCTGCGGGCGGTCTACCGCCAGGCGCTCGACGCCGGTGCCACCGGCGTTGTCTCGGTGCACCTGTCCCGTGAACTGTCCGGGACGTGGGACTCGGCTCGGCGGGCCGCCGAGGAGGTCGCGCCGGGGGCGATCCGCGTGGTCGACTCGGGTTCGGCGGCCATGGGGCTCGGGTTCAGTGTGCTCGATGCTGCGCAGGCCGCAGCCGATGGTGCCGACCTGGACGAGGTGGCCGAAACCGCGGCGCGCACCGCGGCCCGTACCTCGACCGTCTTCTACGTGGACACGCTCGAACACCTACGCCGTGGCGGCCGGATCGGCGCGGCCCAGGCATGGCTGGGCAGCGCGTTGTCGGTGAAACCGATCCTGCACGTACGGGACGGTCGCATCGTGCCGTTGGAGAAGGTGCGTACGGCCAGTCGCGGACTGGCCAGGTTGGAGGCCCTGGCGGTACGCCTGGCCGGGGACGCGCCGGTGGATGTGGCCGTACAGCATCTTGCCGCACCCGAACGCGCCGCCGTGTTGGCTGACCGGCTACGCGATCGGCTCCCTCGGCTCGGGCGCCTACTCGGTTCGGAGATCGGCGCCGTGGTCGGCGCGCACGTCGGTCCCGGGGTGATCGGTGTTGTCGTGGTCCGCCGTTGACCTCGGTCGGGACCCTCGACCGGGACCTTCGGTATCAGGAACCTGTGCAGCGCGATGGCTGGGTGGGCTGCAGTCGGCTGCCGATGTGGTAGATGCCTGGCTGGCTCGCGACAAGCCGACTCCACCGGCCGGCCGGTTCGATGCAGGCGGCCGGCCCCTCGACGGTCAGCCAGTGGGTGAAGCGCACCCGTACCAGCACCCTGCCCGGTTGGCTGACCTGGAGAGTGATCCCGGTAGCGGTCGAGTCGACCAGCCGGCCGGGCTGTTCCACCACGGTCCGGGCGCCGAGTACCTCGTAGAGCGTCCAGTGTTGACTGCGCCACACCGGACGCAGGTACGGCAGGCCGGTGCGGATCAGTTCGGCCTCACCCCTGCCCACCCAGGACAGCTTCGTGTCAGGCAGTGCCACGTACTCCACGCCGTTGTCGTACAACCATTTCTGGTACGACACCGCGTCCAGCGTGCCGTCGAAGAACAGCGGGTTCCGTTCGATGTCGACCTGGCGCATCCAGCCCCGGGCGATCGGCACCGTGTCGGCCACGTACACCGACTCCCAGTAGTCCCGGGTCGGTGGTACCTCCACCCGGCCCAGCGGTTCCCGTCGGGCCAGTTCGGTGAGCAGGGGCGCGTAGTACGGCCGGTGCGCGGCCGGTCCGCCCGCGTCGAGAAGATCGCCGATGATCAGCGGCGGCTGCCAGGCGGTGAGCACCACGAGCAGCGCGGCACCGTGCCTGACCGAGTCGACGCGCATCGTGGCGGCGATCAGCGGAATCGCGAACATGATCGCCAGCCGGGTGGAGTTGGAACCCACCGGCGTGTGCACCAGGTAGGACAGCACGATGCCGGCGGCCGACAGCACCGCACCCGTCCGCACCGCTCGATACCGGGCTGGTACCAGCAGCGCCGCGGCGATGCTCAGACCCACCGACTTGATCATGTCCAGCTGGTTGAAGTTCATCCAACCGCCCTCGCCGAACACGATGCTCAGCACACCGATCGGCAGCGCCGCGGCCACACCGGTGACCAGACCCTCGCGGCGGCGCCCGGTCAGCAGCAGGGCGGTCCCGACCAACCCCGAGAACAGTCCGGCGACCGGGCTGGCCGCCGACGCCAGGAACGCGCCGACGCCGGCGCCGACCAGCCGGGCCCGGGGATGCCCGTTCAGGGTCAGGCAGACCAGGCCGAGCAGGCCGAACATGACGCCCAGCGCGAACGTCATCCGTCCGCTCACCAGGTTGGACACGAAGCAGACGACACCGATCATGCCGCCGAGCAGCGGGCGGCGGACCCGGGTCCGTACCAGAAGCAGACCAAGGGCCCAGGAGGAGACCACGGCCGAGAGTGCCCCGACGCCCCGGGTGCCCACCACGGCCATGATCCAGGTCGAGAACAGGCTGTAACCGTACTGCTGGGCTCCGCTGTACCAGCGGAAGTCGATCGGCTGGCTGCCGTAGACCTTGGTGAAGTGTGCCCGTGCGACCTGGGCGGACAGGTCGGTACCGGCCAGCGGCAGGAACAGGAACGCTCCGCTCAGTAGCAGCCCGAAACCGGTCACCGCGACCACTGCCCGCACCGCGGGGTCGGTCAGCGCTGACGACACCCACTCCGACAATGTTGGCCGAGCCGGAGTGTCGCGGTCATATGCCGTTTCCCGGATACGCGCCGGAATCTGCACGTTGGGCACGCGCCCCATCTTCTCACTGTTACCGATGACACGCCGTCATCGCGGTCCGGTAATCCACAGGCCAGCGGACTGTCCACAGTTTCGCATCGTCATCTTTCGTCGGCCTGTCACCGCTGCGACCGTCGGTCTCATGCTCACCGTTACCCGCCGCCACCGCTCGGCAGACGACAACCCAACGTATGTACGGACCCGGCTGGAGGCACTGTTCGGCCCCCACCCGCACCCAGGTCGGACCGACGACGGCGGCCCTGCTGAAGCCGGGTCGGCACCGACCCGGCCGGCCGACCCGGCGCCACCAGGTCGCGGTGTGGCACCCCCGGTGAAGGATGTCACCACCGAGGAGGCGGACCTCGACGCGGGTACGGGTGCGACTGTCCAACCCGGGTGGTTCGCCCGGGCTGTGTCGGTCGACTGGCGCGCGGCCCGCGTAGACCCGGGACGACGGGGCGCGCTCGCGCTACTGGCCGTCGCACTGGCCGTGGCAGGCGTGGCCGGTCTGCTCACCTGGCGGGCTCGTCCCACCGCGGAACCGGTTCCGGTTCCGCCGGCCCGTTACCTGGCCGCGACCAGTGCCAACCCCGGCCCCTCGTCGGCGTCGGCATCCTCCTCGGCGTCGGCGTCCACCATCGTGGTCGCGGTGGCCGGGCGGGTGCGCCACCCGGGGATTGTGACCCTGGCCCGGGGTGCCCGGGTGGTGGACGCTCTGCAGGCCGCCGGGGGGCCCGTGCCGGGGGCCGACCTGGGGCTGCTCAACCTCGCCCGCCCACTGGGTGACGGTGAGCAGGTGGTGGTGGGTGTCCCGGCACCGGACGCGGCAGTCCGAACCGGCCCTGCCGGTCCGGGATCAGGGTCGGGCGACCCGGGAGCCGGCGGACCGGTCAACGTGAACGCCGCCACGGCCGATGAGTTGGTCGCCCTGCCGGGTATCGGGCCGGTGACCGCGCAACGGATCGTGGACTGGAGAGTCGAGCACGGTCGGTTCGCCTCGGTGGACCAACTGCGTCAGGTGCCCGGGATCGGCCCCGCGAAGTTGGCCCAGATCCGCGGTCGGGTCACGGTATGAGCGCGGCTCCTACCCAGGCTGGCTGGCGGTCCGTGGCAACCCGTTCGGGCGGCCTGCCCGCGGGTGTGCCCGTCGGCCGGGTCGTCGCGGGGGCACTGGACCTGCGGTTGGTACCGGTGGCCGTGGCCGGATGGTTGGTGACGTGGCTCGGGCTGGGTTGGTCACCAGCGACGTCGGTGGTGGTCGGGTGCTGCTGTGCCATACCGGTGGTGGCGCTGGCCCGGTATGACCGGCCCGGCTGCCGGCTTGCCATGTTGGCTTTGGGTGGCGCGGCGGTGGCGGCACTGCTCGTTGGAGTCCGGGTGCACGCCCGGGACGTCTCGCCGTTACATGATCTGGCTGCCGCCCGGTCGAAGGCGACGTTGTGGCTCGTGGTGCGCGATGATCCAAGGCCGCTGCGCGCCGGTGGGGTCGGTCGCAGACCGCAGGTCGTGGTACCGGTCCGCGCGCTGCGGGTCGGTGCCGGCGGTCAGCGGTGGCGACTGCGCGCTGACGTGTTGGTGCTCGCACCGGTCGGCGGGTGGCGCACTCTGCTGCCCAGCCAGCATCTACGAGCCACCGGCCGACTGCTTCCCGCCCGGTCCGGTGACCTGACCGTCGCGGTGCTGGCCGCGCGGGGGCCGCCAGACCAGGTCGGACCGCCGTCATGGATCCAACGGACCGCCGAACGGTTCCGTGGCGGCCTGCGTGAGGCCGCCGCCGTGCTGCCGGCCACCGGGCGGGGACTGTTGCCCGGACTGGTGCTCGGCGACACCTCCAACATCGATCCGACGGTGGCCGAGGATTTCCGCGCTGCCGGGCTGACCCACCTGTTGGCCGTCAGCGGGGCGAACGTCGCCATCGTGGTTGGCGCGGTACTGCTGCTGTGTCGGCTGTGCCGGATGGGCCCCAGGTTCTCCGCGGCGGTGTCCGGGCTGGGCCTGGTCGGGTTCGTCGTACTGGTACGGCCTTCGCCGAGCGTGCTGCGGGCCGCGGTGATGGGTGCGGTGGCACTGGCGGCGTTGGCCACCGGCCGGTCCAGGCAGGGGGTGCCTGCCCTGGCCGCCGCCGTGCTGGTGCTGGTGCTGTTGTCATCAGACCTGGCCCGGTCCGCAGGGTTCGCCCTGTCGGTGCTCGCCACCGCCGCGTTGCTGGTACTGGCACCGCGGTGGAGTGCGGCGCTACGACGGCACGGTGTCCCGGCCGGACTGGCCGACGCGCTGGCCGTGCCCGCCGCGGCGTATCTGACCACGGTGCCGATCACTGCCACCCTGGCCGGACGGATCAGCCTGGTGGGCATCCCGGCGAACATACTGGCCGCCCCGGCGGTGGCCCCGGCGACCGTGCTCGGGGTCACCGCGACCCTGCTCGGTCCGGTCTCGTCCACAGCGGCCATGGGCATGGCCTGGTTGGCCGGTCTGCCCACGGCGTGGTTGGCGGCCGTCGCCCGTTCGGCCAGCGGCGCGCGACTGGCGTCCCTGTCCTGGCCCGGGGCAGGCGGGGGACTCTGGCCGCTGGCCCTGATACCGCTCCTGGCTGGATCGATCCTGGCGTTCGTCAGGTTCCGGGCGGTTCGTCGCGCCGCACTCGCGGCGGCCGTCGCGGCGCTGTTGGTGACCGTGCCGACCCGGTGGGCGCTGTTTCACTGGCCTCCATCCGGGTGGATGTTGGTGGCCTGCGACGTGGGCCAGGGCGACGGGTTGGTGGTCAACGCGGGGCAGGGCACAGCGGTGGTCGTCGACACCGGGCCGGACCCGGCGCGGATGGATCGCTGCCTGCGCCGACTCGGAGTGGTCAGGGTGCCCCTCGTGGTGCTCACCCATCTGCACTCCGACCACGCCGGTGGTCTGCTCGGAGTCCTACGGGCCCGCCGGGTCGCGGCGATCGAGACCGGCCCGCTGCACGAACCCGGCTGGGAGTGGGACAACGTGCGGCGCGAGGCCGCGGCCCACCGGATACCGCTGCTGCGCGCCACGGCGGGGGAGACCCGGCAGGTGGCCGCTGTCCGACTGGACGTGCTGGCGCCAGCCCATCCGTTCCACGGCACCCGGTCGGACCCGAACAACTCCTCGGTGGTACTGCGGGTGACCACTCGCGGGCACACCCTGCTGCTCACCGGTGATGTGGAGGTCGAGGCGCAGCAGGAACTCCTCGGCCATGCGGATCTCACCGCCGAGTTGTTGAAGGTGCCGCACCACGGTTCCTCACACAGCGACCCGCGATTCCTTGCCGCCAGCCACGCCCGGGTGGCGGTCATCTCGGTCGGCGCGGGCAACGACTACGGGCACCCCTCTCCGGTGTTGCTGGACGAACTGGCCCGATTGGGAATGCGTATCTACCGCACTGATTCGGATGGTGACGTCGCCGCCTGTGATCGCCGGGGAACGTTGGTGATGGTCACCCGTGCACGTGGTCCGCCGTATATCCACCCACCTGCCTCGGGTGGCGCAGGCGTCGGCGGTCGGGGGCCGAGGCCGCTGGCGGCACGGTGCCACGGTGCGGGCGTGTGCGGGCGTGCCACGATGGGCGGGTGCCGACACCGACCGCGCTGACTCCACTGACCCTCGTCGTGGGCGAGGAGGAGTTCCTGGCCTCCCGTGCTGTCACCGAGGTGGCTGCCGCAGGCAGGGCCGTCGACCCGCAGTGCGATGTCCGTGAACTGGCCGCCTCCTCGGTTACGCCGGGTGATCTTTTCGACCTGCTCAGCCCTGCACTGTTCGGTGGGCCGAGGGTCGTCGTACTACGGAACGCACAGGATGCCGGTAAGGATCTGGCGGCGGCGTTGGCCGCCTACGTCGCCGACCCGGCCGAGGATGTGTACCTGGTCGTGGTGCACTCCGGAGGGGCCCGCGGCAAGGCGTTGGTGGAGTCCCTGCGCCGGGCCGGTGCCCGGGTGGTCGAGTGTCCGAAGATGACCCGGGCCGAGGACCGGATCGGGTTCATCCGCACCGAGGTGAGCCGCGGTGGTGGTTCGGTTACGGCCGAGGCGGCGTCCATCCTGCTTGACGCCGTGGGACATGACCTGCGGGAGTTGTCCGCGGCCTGCAACCAGTTGGTGTCTGACACCGGTGGCCGGATCGATGCCGACGCGGTGACCCGCTACCACCGCGGTCGGGCCGAGGTGACCGGGTTCGCCGTTGCCGACCGGGCCGTGGTCGGGGACGGGCCGGGGGCGCTGGAGGCGCTCCGCTGGGCACTGTCGGTCGGAGTGCCCCACGTGCTGATCGCCGATGCGCTCGCCGACGGGATCAGGTCCGTCGCACGCGTGAGTGCGGCCGGCCGGGCCAACCCCTACTCGCTGGCCGGCACGCTGGGAATGCCACCGTGGAAGGTGAAGCGAGCGCAGAGCCAGGCACGCGGTTGGAGCGAGGCGGGCCTGACCGAGGCGATGAGTGTGGTCGCCGACGTGAACGCCGACGTGAAGGGCGCCGCGGTGGACCCCTCCTACGCGCTCGAGAGGGCGGTTCGGCGAGTGGTGACGGTTCGCCGGATCCGCTAGATGATTGCTTCCAGGCCCTCGCCGGGGCCAAGCCCCGGCTCCAGGGTCCCGTAGTAGGGAGCATGGTGCTGTGTTGCTCTCTGTGGGGGGAGCCTCGCTCCACCCCACGCCCCCTCGAACCCCTACATGACGGCGTGACCAGGATGGCCAGGGTGGTTCGTGCCCTTCACCGGGCCCCTGGCTTGCGGGGCCGGTCGGCAGTCAGCGTCGGAATCAACCACCTGGGCGCAGCCGTGTGACGCCGTCACGGTTGCCGTGCGTACCCGCAGCGGACCAGCCAGGCGAGGGTCGCCGACCACGTCCACCGACGGGCGGTCAGCCGCGGTCAGCCCTGGGAGGCGTTGATCCGACGGGCCATCGCTGACTTGCGGTTCGCCGCCTGGTTGCGGTGGATGACGCCCCTGCTCACGGCCTTGTCGAGTTCGCGAGAGGCCGTACGCAGTGCGGTACGGGCGACCTCCGGGTCGCCGCCGTCGGCCGCCTCGCGGAAGGTGCGCACCGCCGTCTTCAGTGACGACTTCACGGACTTGTTGCGCAGCCGAGCCTTCTCGTTGGTCCTGATGCGCTTGATCTGGGACTTGATGTTCGCCACGCAGGAGCCTCGCTCTGTGACTCGGGTTTGTTGTCGCCTTTTGGGCACACGGCACCGCTCGCGCCGGGCGCGGCTGCCAAGGCTACCAGTGCCACGGACCATCCCCAAACACCGGCCGTGCTGGTCCAGCCGGCCGGACCAGCACGGCCGGTGGCCGGAGAACGCTCGAGGTGCCCGCCGACGCACGTTCTCGCATTCCCAGCCCGCTTCCGCCCAGGCTCAATTGGTTTGACGGCGGATCAACCGAATGATCCCGGATGTGGCGCGCTGAAGTACGCACGCTGAAGCAACAACCTTGGGCAGCCCCGGTGGTGCGGGTTTGCGGCATGCCCCGGCGGATATGCCGGCGATCCCCACCAGCAGGACGGTGACCGGCGCCGGCGCGACGCGGACGAACCGGGGAAGGCTCGGACCGGGGCGACGCGTTACTGTGCCACGCGCACAGCCGGCCCGATGCCTCCCACTGCCTGACCATGCGTCCGCGCGCCATCGTTGACAAGGTGCCATGATCGACGGCAAGCCCCGCTGGGGGTACCTGGGTGCGACACGTGCGCCCGTCGGACCGGGGAGACGCGGCAGGGTGGGTGAGGCTGTGAGTGGGTGGTC
>DATCXL010000063.1:0-2823 GCA_036565825.1 Mycobacteriales bacterium | reverse complement strand
CTGCCAGCGCCCGTTCGGGGCGAGCGCGATCGGTGCGGCCGGGCCGCCGTGCGCCCCCACCAGTTCGTCGCGCATCGCCGCCCCCAGGTCGGCTGGTACCTCCAGCGCGTCGAACGCGACCCCGGTCGGCAGCACGATCAGGTAGCGGTCGCGGGCCCACCACTGGGCGATCCGGCCGGGTTCGACCGTGCAGGCCGTTGGCCAGTCCGGCACCGCCGGATGCGTGCCGCGGACCAGGCAGGCCACCCGTCGGCAGGCATGTGGCCCGGCTGTCGAACCGGCGAACGTCCCCGGCACGACCGGCCAGCCATGCGCCGCGTACCGCAGTGCCGCCCGCAGCAGGGTGGTCGGCGGTCGGCGCCGGCACCACCCGTGCGTTCCCCTCACGTTGATCCCTCCAGTCAGATGGTCAGCCACGTGATGGAGGGAGACTCGCGGCCAGACCGGTCGAACCTTTCAGGCGGACTGAAATGTCACCCGGTCGGGAACAGTCCCAACCTGCGGGCCATCGCGCGCAGGTCGCTGTTGTAGGTGCGGCGACGGTCGAGCATGTCGGAGACCATCTCGGCGGCCAGCGGATAGTTGCGGACCTGGGCGGGTGCCAGCCGGTCCGCGGCCAGCAGTACCCGCAGCGCCTCGTCGTCCCGGCGGGCCTGACCGTGGGCGCGGGCCAGGTCGATCAGAAAGTGCGCCCGCCGCTCGGTGTTGGGCAGGGTGCGGGGATGCATCCGGCGGGCCCGTTCGATCGCACCCGCTCCCTCGCCCAGCTCCACCGCCACCACAAGTCGGTGCATCGCCACGTTGGACGGACCGAACGCGGTCAGGTAGTCGTTGCGCTCCCCGGCCCGTCCGGCGGCCCGCTCGGCATGGCGCAGGTGGTCGGCGGCACCGGACCGGTCCTGTCGGCGGGCGGTGGCGATGGCGGCCTCCAGGTGGATCATTCCGGCCAGCGACCAGGCCGGGCCCTGGTCGGCACCGAGCAGGCCGTCCAGCCCGTCCAGGGCCATGGTGGCCCGGCGCAGTGAGGCTTCCAGGCCACCGAGCCGGCGCAGCACGCAGACCTGCCGCCAGGCACCGACGAAGGCCAGCAGGTGGTCGCCACCCCACTGGGCGTAGGACACGGTGCGTTCGGCGGCCAACGCGGCAAGTTCGGTGTAGCCGAGGCGATAACAGGTCATCGAGGCCACCGCGTAGGACTGACCGAGCAGGTCGTAGGCGGCAGCGCCACCGTCGGTCGCGGCCAACCGGTGCGCGTCGGCCAGCAGATCAGGTAGTGCGGCGGCAAGATCGGCGTGCCGGCCCCGGTGGTGCAGCACGCGTACCCGGTCCGCCTGACCGCGCAGTTCGTCAACGGACCGGGGTGCGAGCCCGTCCACCAGTCCGGGGCCGAGCAGCAGGGCCCGGCGCAGGCCGGGCAGCACCGCGTGTGCCCGGTCGGCGCGAACACCGTGCCGGGTGTGGGTGTCTCCGGTGATCTCGGTCACGTCGACACCGAGCGCGTCGGCGATCACGTTGATCAGATGCCAGGAGTCCAGCCGCAGGTGGCCGGTCTCCACCTGGTTCAACCAGGACAGGGATCGGCCGACGGCCGCGGCCAGGTCCTCCCGCGAGACGCCCTGCCGAACCCTGGCACGACGCACGCTCCGACCGAGCACTCCCATGTCCACCTCGCTACCTCCAGCACCGTCAGACCCCGGTACGAAACCTGTGACAGCGGCTCAGTGGCGCGAGGACCGACCAGGCACGTCCGCGCGGACACCAGGCCGCCCTGCACCAGGCCAGCACCAGGGTTTGACGAGCGCGCCGGCAAACGGGCACGGCCCTGACGGGTGAAGCTGGGGGACAGCGGGTGATGTGTTGGTGACCGAATCAGTTACCGGACGGTACGAGGGCCGCTATCCGACGGTGCCACTCCCCGCCGTGTGGCACCAGCTCGGCGGTCCGCACCTCGTCACCGTGACCGGCACGGTCCAACCGGACCAACAGGTGGGTGTCACTGAGCTGCTCGACCAGCCCACCGCCCCACTCCACCACGGTGACCGAGTCGGCCAGATCGGCGTCCAGGTCCAGGTCGTCGACCTCGGCCACCGAACCGAGCCGGTACGCGTCGACATGCACCAACGGAACGCGTCCCCGCCGGTGCACCCGGGCCAGCACGAAGGTCGGCGAGACCACCCGGTCGGGCACGCCGAGCCCCGCGCCGATGCCCTGCGCGAACACGGTCTTGCCGGCCCCGAGCGGACCGGAGAGCACGACCAGATCGCCGGGTTGGAGTATCTCCCCCAACGCCCGGCCAAGTGCCCGGGTGTCGCGCGGAGTGGGAAGTTCGATCATCTGCGGTCCAGTAGTCGGGCGAACAGTTCCAGGTCGGCGCGCAGGGCGGCCCGCGGTGCACCCGCCGGCCCGAACCGCGCAGCCGCAGCCGGATGGTAGGTCGCCACGATCCTTCGACCGCCGACCTGGTGTACCTGGCCGCGCAACCGCGACAGCGGTTGACCTCGGCCGAGGAACCACCCGGCCGCGGTGAGCCCGAGGGCGCACACCAGGTCCAGCCCGGCCAGTTCGAGTTTGCGCTCCAGCCAACCCCGGCAACGGGCGATCTCGTCGGAACGCGGCGCCCGGTTACCGGGCGGGCGACACTGCACCACGTTGAGTACGGCCAACCGGGTACGGTCCAGCCCCGCCTGGGCGAGCAGTTCGTCGAGCAGTTGCCCGGACCGGCCGACGAACGGCCGGCCGGCGGCGTCCTCCTGCGCGCCGGGTGCCTCGCCGACCAGCACGGCCCGCGCCCCGGCGGGGACCTCCCCGACCACCACGGTCCGC
>DATCXL010000804.1:0-3523 GCA_036565825.1 Mycobacteriales bacterium | reverse complement strand
GTGCCGGTCTCGCCACCGCGGTGGGGTCGGCAGCCGGTCAGGGTGCCGGCGGTCGCGCTGAGCCCGGCCGCCGCGAGGAACGCCCGCCGCCCGATATCTGCGTCCATGTTCGTGGGACGTGGGGGCGGTCGGTTGGGTTGGCCGATTAACCCGAACGTGTCAGTGGATGAAGGTAGGGGATTGCATTGACGGTTTTGCACGGTAACGTCGGTATGCCTTCGGGGACCACGCCACAGAGCGACGACGAGCGAGGCGAAGCCAGGATGACGAGGAAACGAGAAAAGCGTATAAACCCGGCAAACTGGGCAAGCTTGAAGCCGTTCGGGATCGGCGAGGGCCGGCCGAACAACTACATGGAAATCGTGCACGCGGCCCGGGAGAACAAGGACCAGCTCGGCTATGCCTGGCGGATCCTCAACCACGGAACCTGCGACGGTTGCGCACTCGGCACGATCGGCATGCGGGACTGGACCCTCGACCAGGTCCACCTGTGCAACATACGGCTGCGGTTGCTCAGGCTGAACACGATGCCCGCCCTGGACCCGAAGATGCTGCGCGACGCCGGGGCGTTGGCCGGCCGGCGCAGCGCCGAGTTGCGCGATGCGGGCCGCCTGCCGTTCCCGATGATCCGCCGCCGGGGCGACACCGGCTTCAGCCAGATCGGTTGGGACGAGGCCCTTGACCTTGTCGCCGACCGGTTGCGGGAGGCCGGGCCGGACCGGTTCGCCGCCTACCTGACCAGCCGTGGCATCCCGAACGAGAACTACTTCGTGGCGCAGAAGGCGGTGCGCGCGCTGGGTAGCAACGCCATCGACAACGCGGCGCGGGTGTGCCACGCGCCGAGCACGTTCGGGCTCAAGGAGGCCCTCGGGGTGGCCGCCACCACCTGCTCCTACACCGACTGGATCGGCAGTGACCTGGTCGTGTTCATCGGCTCCAACGTGGCCAACAACCAGCCGGTGGCGATGAAGTACCTGTACCACGCCAAGAAGGCCGGTACGAAGGTCGCGGTGGTCAACCCCTACCGTGAGCCGGGGATGGAGCGGTACTGGGTGCCCTCCAACGTGGAGAGCGCGGTGTTCGGCACCAAGATCGCCGACCGGTTCTTCCAGATCAACGTCGGTGGTGACGTCGGCTTCCTCAACGGTGTGCTCAAGCACATGATCGAGAAGGACTGGGTGGACCGGTCCTTCGTGGAGGAGAACACCGCCGGGTTCGAGGAGTTGGCCGAGTCCCTGGCCGGTCAGTCCTGGGAGGACCTGGAAGCGGTGGCCGGCGCCTCCCGGGACGAGATGGCCGGACTGGCCCGGATGCTGCACGAGGCGAAGACCGCCGTGCTGGTCTGGAGCATGGGCGTGACCCAGCACGAGTTCGGCGAGGACAACATCAAGTCGATCATCAACCTGGGCCTGGCCAAGGGATTCGTCGGCCGGGAGAACTGTGGCCTGATGCCGATCCGGGGCCACTCCGGGGTACAGGGCGGGGCCGAGATGGGCGCCTACTCGACCGTGCTGCCCGGCGGCCTGCCGACCACCCCGGAGAACGCCGAGTCGTTCTCCAAGATGTGGGGCTTCGACGTGCCCAGCGGGAACGGGCTCACCGCGGCGGAGATGATCGAGGCCGCCTACGACGGCGAACTGGACGTACTGATCAGCTCCGGCGGGAACTTCCTGGAGGTCATGCCCGACCCCGGTTACACCCGCGAGGCGCTGGCCCGGGTACCGCTGCGGGTACACATCGACATCTGCCTGTCCAGCCAGATGCTGGTCGACCCGGCCGAGACGGTGCTGGTGCTGCCGGCCCAGACCCGGTACGAGATGGTCGGCGGGGTCACCGAGACCTCCACCGAACGACGGGTCATCTTCAGCCCGGAGATTCCCGGGCCGAGGATCGACCAGGCCTGGCCGGAGTGGCAGATCTTCGGCGAGATGGCCGCCCGAACCAGGCCGGAGATCGCCGACAGGGTGCGTTATGCCGGCACCGCGGCGATCCGCGAGGACATCGCCCAGGCCATCCCGTCCTACGCCCCGATCCGGCACCTGGCCGCCGAGGGCGACCAGTTCCAGTACGGCGGGAAGCACCTGTGCTACGGCTGGAAGTTCCCCACTCCGGACGGCAGGGCGCACTTCGCCGTGGTCCGCCCGCCGGCCCGGGAGCGTCCGGACGGTTCGTTCGTGGTGGCCACCCGTCGGGGCAAGCAGTTCAACAGCATGGTGCACGAGAACCGTGACGCGCTGAACGGTGCCGTGCGCGAGGCCGTGCTGATGAACCCGTCCGACGCGTCCCGGCTGGCCCTGGCCGACGGAGACGAGGTGGTGCTGCGCAGTTCCGCCGGGTCGATGAACGGCCGGGTGTACCTGGCCGCGATCACACCGGGCAACCTGCAGGTGCACTGGCCCGAGGGCCAGGTGCTCATCGACCACAAGCGGCGGGCACCACGGGCCCAGATTCCCGACTACAACGCGGTGGTCACGGTGGAACGGGCCACCGACTCCGCCGCCGATCCGGCCGCGGTCTGATCATGCGGGATCGGCCGGCCAGCACCACCCGTGCCCGGGTCCACGTTCTGGACGACGGCCACGAGGTGGTGCGCCGGGACAGCCTGGCCACCGAGGAGCCGTTGGAGATCCGGGTCGCCGCCGGTGGTGACACCCGCACGGTCGCGGTGACCATGCGCACCCCGGGCGCCGACTTCGAACTGGCCGCCGGCTTCCTGCACTCCGAGGGGGTGTACGGCGGCACGGACGGGCCGCGCCAGATCGCCTACTGCACCGATCCGACGTTGGACACCGAGCAGCGGTACAACGTGGTCACCGTCGAACTGGCGGCTCGGCGGCTGCCTGAACTGCCGAGCCTGGAACGGCACTTCACCACCACCAGTGCCTGTGGGGTGTGCGGCAAGGCCAGCCTGGACGCGCTGCGGCTGCGGGGGGTCGAGTCGCTGGCCGCCGACCCGATCCGGTGCGACGTCGAGACGCTGTACCGGCTGCCCGACATGCTGCGGGCCGAACAGGGTGTCTTCACCGCGACCGGCGGACTGCACGCGGCCGGGCTGTTCGACCGCGATGGGGCCGCGGTGTGTGTACGGGAGGACGTGGGCCGTCACAACGCGGTCGACAAGGTCGTCGGCTGGGCGACGCTTTCGGGCCGACTGCCGCTGACCGGTCACCTGCTCATGGTCAGCGGGCGCACCAGCTACGAGATCGTGCAGAAGGCGATCACGGCGGGCATCCCCGTGGTGTGTTCGGTCTCGGCACCGTCCAGCCTGGCCGTCGCCATGGCCGAGGAGTTCGGCGTCACCCTGGTCGGGTTCGTGCGCGGCCGGCGGTGCAACGTCTACACCGGCGCACACCGGGTGGCGCTGCCGGTGCGGTCTTGACCGGTCCGCCACCGGTGGGCGGCTACGACGCGGTGCTGCTCACCGGCGGCGCGGCCCGTCGGATGGGCGGGGTGGACAAGCCGGGGTTGGCCGTGGGCGACCGGCCGATGGCGTTGCGGGTGGCCGACGCCGTGCCCGGGGCGG